>JACMLC010000440.1 GCA_014379795.1 Pyrinomonadaceae bacterium | reverse complement strand
TTGAATCAACCGCTCAGCGAGTATCGCGCGCGGCGGCAGAAATTGTTGAGCGAGATTAAAGACGGCATCGTCGTCATCCTCGGCAACGTAGAGGAGAGCGCGGGCGTCGAGGAGCGTTATCGCCAGAACAACTGGATGGGTTACCTGACGGGCGTGCGCACTCCCGGCGCGGCGCTCCTGCTCGTGCCGCAAGGATTGCCGTCGCTTGGCGGCGCGCGTGAGATCGTTTTCATTCCGCCGCGCAATCTCTCTTCGGAGCGTTGGACGGGCGTGCAGCTTGCTCCCGGCGAAGAGACTGCCAAAGCCTTCGGCGTCGAGCGCGTCCTCTCTTTCAGAGACGATTTCTGGCCTAAGCTCAAAGAGGCCGCCGCGCTTCCCGCTTTCAAAGACGCGCAGGGACAGGGCAGCCGCATGAAGCTCTACACGATTGCGCCGCAGCGAGTCAAAAACGGCAACGTGCGCGAGTACCTGTTCGCCGAACAGGCGCAGAAAGATTTACCCGGCGTGCAGGTCATGCGCGGCCAGTTTGATGAAGATGAAGGTTCAACCGGGACTACGATTGCAGACATCATCGGCGAGATGCGCAAGTTTAAGTCGCCCGCCGAAGTCGCTCTGCTTCAGAAAGCAATTGACATCACGGGCGACGCGCACCGCGACATCGCGCTCAACCTCAAACCGGGAATGTACGAGTATCAGATTCAGGGAATCTTGGAAGCCGCTTTCCTGCGCGGCGGCGGCGAGCGTCCCGGCTTTCCCTCCATCGTCGGCAGCGGCATCTATTCGACTATCCTGCATTACAACGAGAATCGTAAAAAGATCGAGGCTGGCGATTTAATGGTCTGCGACATCGGCGCGGAATACTCGCTCTACACGGCAGACATCACGCGCACATACCCTGCGAGCGGCAAGTTCACACCGCGCCAGCGCGAGATTTATCAACTGGTGCTGGACGCGCAAACCGCCGCCGCCGCTCATTTCAAAGCAGGCATGAGGCATGACGAGCTGCACAACTTCGTCGTCCAGTTTTTCCGCAAGAGTCCTTTACGCGCACGCGATCTGGACGGCAAAGAGTACACGCTTGATCGCTTCTTCATCCACGGCCTCGGACACTACTTAGGTATGGATGTGCATGACACGGGCAATTATTTAAAACCCATCCAACCCGGCGAGGTCTTCACCATTGAGCCGGGCATCTACATCCAGTCGGAAAAACTCGGCGTGCGAATCGAAGACGATTATCTAGTGATGCCGGACGGCACTTTGAAGAAGCTCTCGGAAAAAATTCCATCCACGCCGGATGAAATCGAGCGCATCATGGCTGAAGCTGCTAAAAGCAGAAGAGGCTAATTAATAAACATAAGCAGCGGGGGCAAGCCCCTCTTCCTAACCTTTGAGACTGTGTGACTTGAATGATTCAGGCGACGTTGTCTCACAGGTCAGGAAGGTGGGTTTACCCCCGCTCTTATTATGCTTATTCCGAAATATATGTTGAAGGCAAAGGCACATCCCCGCTCTGTCCCCATTGCTGCGAGATGACTGCCGCGTCAGAGCTTCTTGAGACGTACCAGTATCCTGAACCCGCGCGCCACACGGCAAGGTCAGCTTTGCCGTCTCCGTCGTAATCACCGGGCGCTGCTTTATCATCAAAACTTTGATTGCCCCACTGTTGCGCTTGCAGAGATTCATTTGAGCTGCGCAGGATGTACCAGAATCCCGACGTCGCGCGCCACACCGCGACATCCGTTTTAAAATCGCCGTCATAATCTCCGGGCACTGCGATGTCGCCGCTCGCGCCCCACGCCTGGACTCTAAGCGCGCCGTTCGCGCTCTTGCGGATATACCATGCGCCGTTTGACGGGCGGAAGACTGCTAAGTCGGTCTTGCCGTCTCCGTCAAAATCCCCTTGTGCGGTCCTGTCCGTGGCCGTGCCGAATTGCTGCGAGAACAGAGAATTGTTTGAGCTTTGCAAGACATACCACGCGCCCGCGCGAAAGACTGCGATGTCCGTCCTGCCGTCGCCGTCATAATCTCCGGGGACAGGCTTGTCTCCGTTCGCGCCCCACGGCTGAATTTTGACCGTGCCGTTCTGGCTGTTAAAGATGTACCAGACGCCCTCGTTCATGCGGAACACAGCGAGGTCGGTCTTGCCGTCGCCGTCGTAATCTCCCGGCACGGGCACGTCGCTGAAACTTGCCGCGCCCCACGCTTGAGTCCTGACGGAATTATTCGAGCTGTTAATAATCTGCCAGTTGCCGCTCGCGGGATTCCACACCGCGAGGTCTGTCTTTTCATCTCCGTCAAAATCAAAAGTCTCTGCCACTCTGGCTCTGGGAATAATCGTCGCGCCTCGAAATTGAGTGGCAATCACACCATGCCCCGTGTCGTTCGGGTGCAGCGCATCAAAAGAGATGTAACCGCGTGCGCCCGCGTCCATGTCTCCGGCAACGCCGTTGAATGCTGCATAGACTTTAGCGCAGGCGATGCCGTTCTCTGTCGCCGTGATGTGAATATAATTATTCAGTTCGTCAAGGTAAGGCTTAAACACCTGATAGTCGTTCAGCCCGCCGTCGTTGGCCCATGTGTTCGCATTCCTGTCCGTGTTGACATACGGGTTGTACATATCCATCGTGCGAATAATGGTGTTGCTGGTGCTGCGCAGTTCGAGTATCTCTTGAATGATAGCGTCGAGGTTGGTCTTGAAAGTCGCCAGCGTCGTGCGCAGGCAGTTTTGATTGTCAGCCCCGCCGCACGAGCTTGATTTGTAAGAGCTGCGCGCATCCAGGAGGTCGTTGCCGCCGATGTCCCACGTCACTATTCTTGAATTGGAGATCGAGCTGCGAAAGTTTGCGTCTGTGACCAGCGCATTCAGCAGTTGGCTGCTCGTCCAGCCATTGACGCCCAGATTGTTGAGATTGACAGTGACGCCGTTATCCGTTTGCAGGAAGTTGCGGTATCTAGGCACATACCCGCTGAAAGCGAAAAGCCCGTAGCACAGAGAATCACCGACCGCCGTGTAATTCCAAGTGGTTTGCGCTGCCGCCGGAACGGCCAATTGCGACAATAGCATCGCTGTCATCAACGCGCTGACGACAAAGCGGCTGAGAGCCTTGCTAAAAACGGACGTAACACGACCCGCACGCCGGTCAATCGGGGGGGAGAGCTGCATCTTTGATATTCTCCTTTGGAGGTAAGCCTGAGCAGAAGCGTAAAAGCTATACGGAGAACCAGAGAGTAATTTCGCCGCCGGTAAAAGTCAATGAAGTTTGAAAATCAACAGGTGGAAAAACTCGCCACTTGAGAGGCTGCTTCTCTTTCTTTGCGTTCTTTGCATCTTCTCTCTTTGCGGTCTTTGCGTTAAAAAAGCGCTTAACCGCAAAGACCGCAAAGAGAGAAGACGCGCAAAGAACGCAAAGTTTCTTTACTCTTGCTTCACATGAAATTTGAAAATTGAAAGTGCGTCAAGCTCGATTGATAACATTGTGCGGTCTCTTTTCGATTATCTGGTAAGTGAAAACAGGGAAGCCTAAGAAGCGATCACTGTGCGTATCATCCAGCAGCGAGAGACCGTTTTGGTGAAAATACTTCGCTAGCCGCCGCCGCGATTGATAGATAGTGTCACCCATAAATCCCGGCAATCGTCGCCCCGTGATAGCCCATGTCCAGGTGTTGACGAGCGACCTCAAACCATAAAAGCTTTGCTTCCAAACAGGGGGCTGGAGCAGGTATTTCAGGTAATAACCCGCGCCGTGACATTGCAGGTAACATCTTCCTCCCGGTTTAAGCAGGCGTCCAAACTCGCGTATGACCTGCTCTTCGCGCGTGTATGGAAGCACGACTTTGCACACGATGCCGTCAAGGCTGGAATCTTTGAGCGGCACCTGCTCGGCATAAGCGCGCAGCACGGATAACCCTTCGCTCCGGCAATGCACTAAAGCTGAGAGGTCTAAATCAATGCCGATCATCAAGCTTCCTTGATGCGCCAGCTCTTTCATCTGATTACCCTGACCACAGCCGACATCAAGCACAACGGTTTCCGGGTCAAAATGGATTCGATAATCTTTAAGAATGTAACCGTCCCATTCCGACATTTCTCTGCGCCCTCAGATATTTATAAAGCTTGCCTTAATCAATGGTTCGGACAGAATTAAGCGGCGATAGCCGCATACTTCCTTAGATAGTCAAACTGCGGGTGATTTTTCACCGCCATTTGGTCTAATGCTAATTGCTCAATAAACAAGTTGAGCAAATGTTCATTGAAAAATCGTTGCTTGAGGCTTGCCATCGAGAAGACGAACTTCGCGGCGGTGCGCTGTTCGGCTTGCGCGATCAGGCGTGCCACATTGACGGCTGTCACCGAAGCATTGAAGTGGAAGTGCAACGCCTCTTGGTCTCTGGCTTGGCAATCACTAAAACCGGCGAACTGTTTGGCATCGCGGAAGATGAATTCGATTTGAAATCGCGCTTTGTAAAAACGAAAGATGTCCGCGGCTGATAGTTCGGTGTCGGTCGAGAACAAGACCACATAGCGCGGCTTCTCTTTATTTTTAGTGTTGACGACGACCGTGACTCGCACTTGAGACTGCAAGCTGACCGACCAGATGAGTGCCGTGTAGAGCGTCAAATGTGATTCGTCGCCGGAGGTCTTCTTAAACCGGCTCAGGTCGTCGAAGGAAACTTTGCCGTCATACTGGCGGCGGCGCCCACGTTTCTTTTGTGCGCCTTCGTAGAGATACCGCAGATTGGCGTCGCAGCGGAGTTTGCTGACAACGTGATAGCCCAAGGCGCAGACGCCAGAGACGAACTTCCGCTTGGCATAAAAGCCGTCAAAGACGCCATATTTAACGGCGGCGGGCAAGTGCGGCGCGGTGGCGGCCAGATGCTCAAGGTAGAAGTCAATGCGCGTGGCAGTTTGCTCTGCCTTTTTCTTGGTGAGGTGTGGCGGCGTTTGTTGGGCGGAGAGGGCGAAAGCTTGATTGGCTTCGACATCCACGATGGAGATCACGGAAACTTCTAAACCACGCTCGACTTTGGAAGCCGTGCCGTTCCAGAAGCGATCAAGCCCGTAAGTGTGCTTGCCGCTTTTGGCAGAGAAAGAGGCATCTTGAGCAAAGAGCTTGGTGTGTTGAGCAGGCACGGCTTGCATAATTGACAACTGATTGAAAGCGACGAACGAGAACGCCTTGTGAAAGTGACGGCGATAGGTCTTTTCATGCACTGAGCTATGCCGACTCAAGTTCAAGAAGTTGAGTCGTCCACGAGTCACTAACATGGTCATAAACAAGGTCACCAGAAACTTGCGTTGGGGTTTGGTAATTCCGTTCATGCGGTTTAGAATCTGTGTGACTACGGTCATCAGCCAATTCTCCTTGGGCGTGCGTTTGGTCACACACATCTAAGCGGGAATTGGCTTTTCTGTCAAAAACTGTCCGAACTATTG
>JACMLC010000439.1 GCA_014379795.1 Pyrinomonadaceae bacterium | reverse complement strand
TGCGCCTCTCTTACGGCGCGGTCAAGGGCTATATGGAGAACGGCAAGAAAATCCCTGCCTTCACGACGCTTGGCGGCTTATTCGAACGCTCCAATAGCTTTAACCAGAAGTTTCCATATAACCTGCCGCCGCGTTGGATGGAGAAGAAAGCGGCGATTGATCCGAAGACACCGTTCAATTTCGTCTCGACCAACGACATCACGGGCGGCAACTCAGGCTCGCCCATCATCAACCGGAACGCGGAGTTGGTCGGCCTGATTTTCGACGGCAACATTCAATCCATCGTCGGCGATTTCTTCTATGACGAATCGGTCAATCGCTCCATCTCGGTTGACTCGCGCGGGATGATCGAAATCCTGCGCAAGGTTTTCGACATGAACGAGCTGGCCGACGAGCTAACGAAAAACTAGACAAGGTAAAAACAAAAGGCAAAAGGTAAAAGTAAAAGGGCAAAAGTAAGGGCAAATGGTTTATCCTTACTTTTGCCTTTTACCTTTTTACTTTTGCCTTTTATGGTGTGACGATGAGCGAAACATTTGAAGAAGATGAGAGCGAAGATATTCTCTCAGCCGTGCTGCGCGTGACGGAGACGGTCAAGAATGCGGACAGTTATGACGAGCTGGCCTCGGCTCTGGCTCTGAGATATGCGGCGCGCGAAGATTTTGACCGCGCGGTCGAAGTTGCGGATACGATCAACGATCCTTACACGCAAGAGAAAACGATTGCCGACATCGCCGTCAAATCAGCCGCCGCAGGCCATGAAGAAGGCGCGCTTGAGCTGGTTGATTCGCTCGAAGATTTTTCACATCAGACGACAGCCCTTTCGCAACTCGCCGTCGCGCACGCTGCCGCCGGAGATTTTGCCCGCGCGGTCGAGCTTGCTTCCGGCATGGAAGACAACTCGTCTACGCTGGCAGAGATTGCCGCACAGTGCGCGACGGCTGGAGATTTCGAGCGCGCTCTGGAAATCACAGAGACCTTAGACCTCCCGCTCTATCGCGCGCTGGCCTTGTCTCGCATCGCTGACAGTTACATCAAAGCCGGGCGCACGGACGAAGCGACGGAGCTATTGGCACAGGCGCGAGACGAAACGCTTGAGATTGATACAGATGATGAAAGAGCCAGCACGCGCGCCGAGATTGCTTTGAGACTCGCGGAGGCAGGGCAGGCTGAACAGTCCGCAGAAGTTTTCGCGCAGGCCATCGAAGACGCAGAACTCGCGGAAGACGCGTACAGGGAAATTACGCTCGCGCAGATTGCCGTCAGCCATGCGCGCTTGAAGCAATATGACAGGGCAGTCGCGGTGACAGAAAAAATCAACGACGTGTATGTCGCAGCCGATACGCTGGCAACGCTGGCGACAATCGAGCGCGCTGAAGAGGGCAGAGAAGCGGACGCGCTCCAACTGCTGGGCGACGCATACGAGCTGCTCAGCGAAGACGAGCCTGAAGACCAAAAGGAAGAACTTCAACGCTGGCGCGCTCTCGCCACCGTCGCCGTCCGCTATGCGGAGTTTGGCGAGCACGCTCAAGCGCTAAAGGCGGCTGAAAGCGTAGGCTCCGTCAATGACAAGTCTCGCGCGCTGGTTGGAATCGCGCTTCGTTCGGCTGAGGCCGGAGACGCCGACGCAGCCCTTCAGACGGCGCGAGCGATAGACGACAATAATTACAGGGTCAATGCTTTTCTACAGCTCAGCCGCGCCTTGATTTCAACAGACGCCACATCTGAGGCAGGCTTTACAACTCTCCTTGAAGCCATCCGCCACATCGAACAGTTAGAGCGTCCCGTCGAAAGAGTTTTCGGCTTGGCCGCAGCCGCAAACATCTACGCGGAGGCCGGTAGAAAAGAGCAGACCACGCGCCTGCTTCTACAGGCATTGACGGAGTGTAAGCTAATCAACGGCGAATTTGAGAAAGCCTCCGCGCTGCTCTCAATCGCCGACGCTTACGCCAAAGCCGGAGACGAGCCGGATGAGAAGGCGAAAGAGATGCTGTGGGAAATCTCAGCCGTCTGAAATCTTTTCGATTGTTTGAATAAGCTGTCAGGTTGTTGGCTTCTTGTTTTCCTCAAACTGATCTTTTGCGCGTTTAGGCTCCAAGTAAGCACGAAGGATAAATGTCTGTACTACTGCCAGAACCAGAGATGAAAGGAATAACATAATCCGACCGCCTCGCAGTGGATTCGCTGCGGCGTCTGCGATCCACTTTTCAATGCCGGGCGAGCTTAACTTGCTGAGCACATAACCGGAAAAGAGGGTCAGCAGGTAGGAACCTATCACGCGGAAATTACGTCCCTCGCCCTTGTGTGGAGAGACGAGCATGCCCAGCGGGATGCCTAACATGTACCCTGTCAGGCAGACGACCCAGGTCAGCGCCAGTTGGTCAGACGGAGAGAGTTTACAGCCCAAAAGTATCAGCGCTGACCCCATTACCCACGTCGTCGGCATCGCTAATTTGAATGTGGTACTGGAATTCGTCCAGATTTCAAAGATTTTCCCTTTCATCATAGGCCGTCATCTCGCGCTATTTCTTGGAAAAATTTTGGTCTGCCATCTCGCGCGCTTTCTCGTTGGCTTTAGGGGTTGCGCCGTCCACTTTGAAATCAATGTGCTCCCAGCCTTTCAAGCCTTTGATGACGAGCGTGCTGCCAGTCCGATTTTTGTCTGCGTAGTAAGAGGCAGGATCGTCCGTATTTTTGTACTTGCCGATTCGGATAATCACTGCGAACGGTTTGTCGTTTGCCATGCGCCACTCGACCATCTCGCCCTTCGAGCCGTAGCTTCCGTAATCCGTTCCCAATTCGATTGACTCGTTCGGGTTTTTTGAATTCTCAACCGCTAAGTGAGCCGCCGCCGCGCTGTAGCCGATTGAAATTTTGTAGCCGCCGTAGCCTTTGCACTCGCCCGCAGGGTCGCCGCCCTCCTCTACGCCCGCAGGCTCTTCCAGCGTCTTGCAATC
>JACMLC010000438.1 GCA_014379795.1 Pyrinomonadaceae bacterium | reverse complement strand
TATTGCAAGATCGTCATCACCGCCAGCGGAATCAGCAACTCTGTCAAACTCACGGAAGCGATGCCGAGCGGCGCAGTCTTAATGTTGGCGTATGACGCGAGCGTGAGATAAAAAGAATTGCCGGACAAAAAGACCGAGACGGCCATCATCGCCGGAGCGCCGATCCAACTGGTCGCGCGTTTTGTCGTGCGATGCGAGCTGACAAACGAATCAACGACGCCCAGCAGAATTCCAGCCGGGATGCCCAGCATAATCACGCTCAGGAAAGTGAAGGTATCGCCAGCGGTGACGCTCGCCGTCGTGTTCGGAATGCGAATCGGATAGGAGCTGGTGATGAGCACGAGGCTCAAGAGGGCTATGAACTGTCCCCACTGCGCCGGAGCAAAGCCCAGACAATGATAAAATCCCCATGCGCCCGTCAACAGCCCGGCAGCAACCATCACCGACCAGTAAATCTTGGCCGAGCGGTTGTAATCAGACATCTCTATGAATTTCACTTGCCGCGTCTCCCGTCGCTCGATAGTGTGGAGTCTGAGGTGTAGGGCATGGGCTAAAGTCAGTTTCGAGTCAAGAGTCTTGGAGTCAGGAGTCAAGAGTCCGCGAATCTGAAGTCTTAAGCTTTTGACTCTTGACTCCAGACTCCGAACTCACGACTGTTATTCCGGTTCGCCGTTGAGCAAGGGAGTTAGAGAGTTGCTAAAGGCTATGCCTTCGCTCATCGTGACGCCTTCGCTGATGGTGATGCCTTCAAGGAGCGTCGTGCCTTCACTCATGGTGATGCCTTCGCTCAGGGTGATTCCCTCGCTCAAGGTAATGCCTTCGCTCAGGGTGATGCCTTCGCTCATGGTAATTCCCTGCGAGAGGGTGATGCCGGTCGTGGTGTTGTTGAGCGTCCCGCCGTTGTACAGCACTGTGTAGGTCAAGAACATCGCGCCGGGAGTTAAGACTACGGGCGGCTCAGCTTGAGACCGCGTCATCTCAATCGGGTTATAAAGTCTGTACGCGTACCAGAGCGCGCTTGACTGATAGGGAAGCTGCATCTTGCGAAACAGCTCGTCGCCGCCGTAGATATTCCAGCCGTTGAAAAAGACTACGCCGCCGCGCTTTGTATTCTCGCCGCTGACGGTAATCGTCGCGGGCGGCATCGCGCCGCTCAAGATAGGCGCGCCGACTTGAGCCAACGCGGCATTCGCGCTAATGACACCCGCCAATCTCACGGCAGCATCAATGTTAAGAAGTCCTGCGCCCTGCGAGACGACATCCGTATTCTTAATCGGCTGCGCGGTGAATTGCAGGATGGCGCGAACCATCTGCGGCGTCAGCCCCTGATTGCGCTGCATGAGCAGAGCCGCCGCGCCTGCCACTACCGGAGCAGCCATCGAAGTTCCGCTGAGCTGCATCATGCCCGGCTCAACTTCGATTTGCGGGTAATCTGTGGAGAGCTTGCTTCCGCCCGTCGGTTCTGAGCCGACTAAGCGATTGCCCGGCGCGACCAGATCAGGCTTGATGACAAAATCGTAAACCTTCTGCCCGCTCGCGTTGAGTTTCCAACCGAGTGTGGGGCCGCGTGAGCTGAATTTGGCAACCGTATCGTCCGAACGCTTGTTGCTGTTGTGCAGGTTGACCGCGCCGACCGTGATGGCGAGCGGCTCGTTACCGGGCGACGTGATGCTGCCGTAAACCGTGCGTCCCAAAATATCCTGCCCGAAGTTGCCAGCCGACACGACAACGACGATGCCTGCGTTGACGGCTTTGCGGACAGCCTTGCAGAGCGGGTCGTTAAAGAACGAAGCGGTCGAGCGTGCGCCGAGCGACATGTTGATGACGCGTATGTTGTACGTGCTCTTTTTCGAGATAGCCCACTCAAGGCCGCGTATCGCATCGCTCGTCAATCCCGCGCCGTACTTATTCAGCACGCGGACGTTAATGATGTTGGCTCCGGGCGCGATACCGCCGCTGCCTTTTTCCGGGTCGCCCGCTGCGAGCGATGCAACCATTGTCCCGTGCCCGTTCAAATCGTTAGTCGTGGTTTCGCCCGTCACAAAATTAGCGTTGGCGACGACGCGATTCGGAAACATGTTCTTATCCACGCCGCTATCCAGAATAGCGATGCCGACGCCCGCGCCGGTCAGGCCGGGTTCGCGCGTAATCGTCTCTTGCCTACCGGTCGTGCTTTTCAGCTTAATCCATGACGCGCTGGTTTCGTTGTCTAGAGAAATCTGTGCGACATCGTCACGAATCGCCAAGTCGCCCACCTGCCGAAGGGGAAGCTCTGCGACGACGCCGTCCAAGACTTCAAAGTCTTCGCCGATGACGCGCGTTTCGGATTTCAAATCGGCTTGCGGCTGGTCGTTGGTTTGAATGATGACGCGAACGATGCTGTTTAAATCTTCTTCGGATTTGCCTTCGACGAGCGATTGCAGTTCGGGCGAGACCTTCTGGTTGATGATTGACTGCGCGACTTCCGCGTCCTGTAATCCTGTTTCCCACTCTTGCTTTCTGGTATCGAGCGAGATGCGAACCACGTCCGTGCGCGCGGCGATGCGCTCAATCTCTTCGAGCGCAATCTCGCCTGCGATTTTGTATTGACCAGTCGTATTTTTTTGCGCGACGAACTCTTCATCAATTGAGACCAGCTCGTTTCTCAATTCCGCAGTGGCTTCGGTCTTGGCGCTGAGAATGACGCTGAGGCGGCTTTTCTTTCCGTTCTCGCGATAATGCCGCGCCAAAGCTTTGACTTCCGGCGCGATTTTTTTGCTCTCAGCAGCAGCGGCTTGCGTGGCGTCGCCTTGTCCATCGGTCAGGGCAAACGCGGGAACGATCACGTTAAAGGCGAGCACAAGCTGCAAGAGCAGCGCGCCGACCTTCGCAACGCGACCGTAGCTTTTCCGCCGGGCTGTTCTGTCTTTAGATATGTGAGTGTTCACAACTGCCTCGCTCTTCATACACTGGTTAAAGTTGCTTTCGACCCTTTGGCAACGGGTTTCGCAATCAGGTTTCGGAATCTTAGAAGCCCCTCTTTAAGTAGGGCGTCCGGGGCGTTGGCAACGGGCCGGGAACAAATCGGCTTTATTGCCAACGCCCACGGACAGGGCAAGTGGCGTGCATGTGGCACTCGCACGCCATTGTCGGGGTGAGATTCCTTAAAAAGCGTCCAGCCGCATCAACCTTTCGGACGCCGATAAATTTTCAAAGCGCGCGGCTTTCGAACTCCGTGCGGAGAGTTCGTGAAGCATCCTTTTTGAGAACGCTTCGAAGCCGCGCACCAATGCATTACAAGACCTGTGCCGCGTCCGCGAAATGTTTTTCAGTCAAGCTAAATGAAGAAATAATTGCGTTTAGCTGCCCTACCCCGATTCTTGCCGGGTTAATTCCCGGCTCTCACCGTCAATCTGACAGGTCAACTTGATGATTCGGTCAGGCAGCGTTTGACCGAAACCCCTTTTCTATTGCTGATTGACATTCCGCAGATCGCAGATGCACTCTTCACCAATTAAATTGACGGGTCAGGCACTAGCTATCTTTTCGCTCTGGATTGCACATGAACAACATGAAGTTTCTACGGTCTGATCGGCTTACTCTGATTGCTGCTACGCTTGCCCACGTTCGCACGGAGTTGGAGTCACCCGAGCAGCTCGCAACCCTCTTGGGTGCGGCGGTCTCGACTGAATGGCCGACCGGGGAGTATGACCGGGATGCGATGGAGTTCTTTCGCGCACGTCTGGAGGAAGGCGGGGAAGAGGTGGAGGGCTGGTACGGCTGGTATGCCGTGCGTGGGGCTGATTTAGAGAGTCCGCGAACGCTGGTAGGTGCTGGAGGCTACTTCGGTCCTCCGAATGCGGAGGGGACTGTGGAGATCGGCTACTCTGTCCTTCCAAAATGGCAGCGCCGTGGATACGCGAGCGAAATAGTCCGAATGCTCGTGGAGCATGCCTTTACGTTCGCTCAGGTCGTGCGGGTAATCGCGCACACCACGGAAGCGAATTCGGCATCAATCGCAGTTCTCCTTCGCTGTGGTTTCCATGCCGCAGGAGCGGGACGGGAGTTCGGGAGCATGCGCTTTGAGTGTTCCCAGACTCGCCGCGCCTAACACTTATTGAACCCGATCTTTTCCGAGGTGAAAGGTTTGAGCGAGGCGTTCACAGAGGGAGTTGGAGCGGAACGGCCTGTAGGTTATCTGGAACTGCTGCGACGCAACCGTGACTTTCGTCAAATCTGGCTCGGGCAGGTCGTCAGCCAGATGGGCGATTGGTTCAACACCATCGCGCTCTATAGCATCGTTCTCAACCTCACGGGTTCGGGGCGCGCGGTCGGCCTCGTGCTGGTCGCGCGATTTCTGCCGACGGTCATCGTTGGCCCACTCTCCGGCGTTATCGCAGACCGCTTTAGCCGCCGCACGATCATGATCGTCTCGGACGTGTTGCGAGCCGTGGTCGTGCTCGGCTTTCTCTTCATACGCAGGCCGGATCAGGTGTGGATGGTCTATGCCCTGACGGTGCTGCAACTGGTCTGCTCAAGCTTCTTCGAGCCTGCGCGGACGGCTGCGATTCCATCCGTGGTGACAGACCGCGAGTTGGTCGCGGCCAACGCGATCACCTCTGCGACGTGGTCTGCGATGCTGACCTTGGGAGCAGCCGTCGGCGGCGTCATCACCGGAGCGTTCGGAACCAACGCGGCCTTTGTGCTGGATTCGTTGACGTACCTGTTATCGGCAGTTCTCATCGCCAGCGTGCATTTGCCTGAGCGCCCGCCGCGCGTGAAAGAGAAGCTGACCGTGAGCAGGGCGCTCGGCATCGCGGACACCATTGAAGGCGCGCGTTACGTCAAGCAACGCCCGCGCGTGCTCGCCCTGCTGCTGGTCAAGCCCGCCTGGGGCCTGGGCGGCGGCATTCTCACACTGCTGGCGGTCTTTGGCGAAAAGATCTTCCCCATCGGCGGCAGCGGAGCGACCG
>JACMLC010000437.1 GCA_014379795.1 Pyrinomonadaceae bacterium | reverse complement strand
GCCATCGAAAATATTTACGCGCGCACGCGAAGAGTGCTGGCGCGCTATGCCGGGACGGACAACATGGCTCCGCGCTCGGAGATTGCCGCGCGCGTCGCGGCGCGCTCAAAGCTCAACCGCCCGCAGCTCGAAAAGCTGATGCACGATTGCGAGGAAGCCATCAACGGCGCACCCATCACCGCCAAACGATCTCTCGCGCTCGTCGCAGGCTTGCGCGAAGTCGAGCGCGTACTCGGCCTGCGCATGCGCTCTCGCGAAATTCGCCAAGCCAAAGAACAGGGCGTAGGGGATAGGGTGTAGGGTGTAGGTTAAAGCATGATTCTGACAGACATTGTTAATCCGGCGCTCGCGTCGTTTCTACACCCTACACCCTACACCCTACACCCTTTCTCTTACGCCCTATCCCCTCTTGAATTAATATTTCTGGCTGCGCTCTTTTTCCTGACGAGCGTGGTCGGGGTGGTTACGGGCAGCAACTCTCTGATTGCAGTGCCCGCGATGTTTCAGTTCGGCATTGACCCGCGCGTCGCCGTTGCGACCAACATGTTCGGCTTGACCTTCATGGCCGCAGGTGGCACGCTACCCTTTCTCGGCAAGGGAACGATGGACAGGAAGCGGCTGCCCCTCCTGATTACGCTGACGCTCTTGGGTTCGATTGTCGGCGCGCTGCTCTTGCTGGTCATCCCGATTCGCGCGCTGCCGCTCATTATCTCTGCCGCGATGATCGCGGTCGCACTGTTCACGATTCTCGAGCGCGACGCGGGCGTCATTCCAGGTGTGGGCGAACCAACGCGCGCGGCGGAAGTGGGAGCTTACGCGCTGACGTTTGCGCTCGGCATCTACGGCGGATTTTTTAGCGGCGGTTATGTGACGATGCTGACGGCGCTCTTTGTCTCGCTCTTTCGCATGACGTTCGTCGAAGCCGTCTCGACGACCAAGCTCGTCAATGTCTTTTCGTCGCTCGTCGCAACTCTGGTGTTCATGGCGCGCGGGCTGGTGGATTACAAGCTGGGCTTGCTGCTCGGTCTTTCGATGTTCGCCGGAGCGTTCCTCGGCGCGCGTATCACGCTCAAGCTTAACAATATCTGGATTCGCCGCATCTTTCTCGGCACAGTCATTTTATTAGCAATGAAAATCCTGCTCTACGATTTCTTATGGAAAGGGCTACGGCAGTGATAAGTGATAAGTGATAAGTGACAAGATAAAGTCTTGTTCTTGCTTATCACTTATCACTTGTCACTCATCACTGTATCTAATGCCTGAATACGTTTCTACAACCGTCGAACACATTCTGACGGAGCTACGCAAAATCATCGTCGGACAGGATGAGCCGATTCAACATATCTTGGTTGCGCTTCTGGCCGAAGGACATGCGTTGATCGAAGGCGTGCCCGGAACGGCCAAGACGCTCGCGGTCAAGACGCTCTCGCGCATCATCGGCGCGGATTTTAGCCGCATTCAATTCACGCCGGATTTGATGCCTTCCGACATCACAGGCACGAATGTCTTTAACGTTGCCAACTCCGATTTCACACTCAGGCGCGGGCCGATCTTTACGGACATCCTGCTCGCGGATGAAATCAATCGCACGCCGCCGAAGACGCAGGCCGCGCTTTTAGAAGCGATGGAAGAAAGACAGGCGACGATTGACGGCGATTTGCATCAGCTCTCGCCGCTCTTTACCGTGCTGGCGACTGAGAATCCGATTGAGTACGAAGGCACGTACCCGTTGCCGGAAGCGCAGCTCGACCGCTTTCTCCTGAAAATCCTGATTGACTATCCTTCGCTCGAAGCAGAGCAGCAGGTCGTCGCCAACTGGGACGCGGGCTTTAACTCGCGCCGTCTTGAGCTGGTTGACATTCGCCCGCTCGCTGATCCCGACGCCATCTCTCGCTGTCGCGCCGAAGTCCGTGCGACGCGCATGGAGCCGGGCGTGCAACGCTATGTCGTGGACATCGTCAGAAACACGCGCTCGCATCATTCCGTCCTTTACGGAGCCAGCCCGCGCGCATCGGTCGCGCTCCTGCTCTGCTCAAAAGCCTTAGCGGCCTTGCGCGGGCGCGAGTTCGCCACGCCCGACGACGTGCGCGACATCGCGCGTCCGGTGCTTCGTCATCGCCTCTCGCTGCGCGCCGAAGCGGAGCTTGACGGCGCGACGCCCGATGCCGTGATTACGGATATTTTGCAGAGCACGGAAGTGCCGCGCTAGTCCTGAAAGCGTCTACGGCCAAACACTGACAAGCGACATGCACAGCCCTAAGAAAATCGCTTTCTGGTTTTTAATCGCCTCAGTCGTGTTAAGCGCGCTGCTGGGCATCCTCGCCATTCTGTCTGACAGCTTCGGCTGGCTTGAAGTCAGAATCGTCCTGACGACGGTTACCATCTCTCTCGCAAGTATTTGCGCGCTCGCCGATGCCGCTTTGTGGGAGAGCAAAAGAGGGAAAGCCCTCGCAGCAGTTGGATTAGCGCTCTCGCTGCTGGCAGCTCTGATGCTCATCGTGGCTATCTGGTATGAGCCGTCAATCGAGCACAAGCGTTTCTGGAGACTGACCGTCCATCTTGTCGTGCTGGCGGTATCAACCGCTCATGTTTGTTTACTGTCACTGGCAAAGCTCAAGGCGCGTTACGCCTGGGCGCGCGTGACCGCTTACGTCGTCATTTATTCTCTGGCTTTTCTGATTATCCTGATGTTTGAGTTCAGTATTGATTCGAGAGCGATGTTCCAAGCCGTTGGCATCAATTCGATTTTGGTCGCCGCCGTCTCGATCATCATTCCCGTATTGCATCGCTTGAGCAAAGCGGATTTAAAAGAAGAGAGCGATAAAGTTTCCGCTGGAGAGGGCGAGCAAACATGGAGACAGGTCATCTGCCCTAAGTGCGGAGTTGAGCAATTCAAAGCTCTGGGCGAGATTACCTGTCAGGATTGTCAATGTAAATTTATCGTGAAAATTTTAGATTCCTAATTAACCCAAGTTGCGAGTTGATAAATTGCCACTAGCTTTAGCTAGTGGGGACATGGCATCAAAGAAAGTTGGCTTGAGCCAAAATATAAATAAATCCTAGTCCTTCATTAGCATCTTGGGTTAATTACCAGACATGCGTTTCGTTTTCTCCAGACTGTTTTACGTGCTGCTCGCGCTTGGCTTTATCCCTCTGTCTTTGTCCTGGGGCAGGCCGGCTTTGCGCTGGGCGACGCTGGCCTTTGACGTGGCGTTGTTGTTGGCGGCAGTGATTGATGCTCGGACAAGCCCGTGGCCTGCGGGCGTGAATATTGAGCGTGTGTTCGGCGGGCGCTTTGCCGTCGGCGCGGAAACAGAAGTGCGCGTGCGTGTCTTGAACAACACGCCGCACGCCATAGTGTTGATGATTAAGGATGAGTTTCCGCATCTGTTGAAACTGTCAGGAATGCGCGAGGGGCGCGTGCGAGTTGAAGCGCAAAGTTCCGCCGCGCTGGTTTACAGCTTGAAGCCGCCCAAGCGCGGGCGTTTCGAGTTCGGGCAGATTGCCGTGCGTTATCTTTCGCGGCTGGGGCTGGTGTGGCGCGAGGCGCGCGTAGGGTCTGCGGTCGCGGTCAAGGTTTATCCGAACATGCGCCGTGCGCGCGAAGCGGAATTGAAAGCCCTCGGCGCACGCTCGCTCGTCGCGGCGCATCGCAGGTCTTCTTGGCGCGGCGAGGGGCGCGAGTTTGAATCCTTGAGAGATTACGTGCGCGGAGATGAGCTGCGGCATATCTCGTGGTCTGCGACCGCGCGGCGCGGAAAGCTGGTGACGCGGCAATACCAAATCGAGCGCGATCAAACGATTCTCATCGCGCTCGATGCCGGGCGTTTGATGACCGCGCGGATTGAGCAGGAGACCAAGCTGGATTCGGCTGTGCATGCGACGCTCGCTTTGATGTCGGCGGCGGCGCGCGGGGGCGACAATGCCGGAATCGTCGTTTTCGGTCGGCGCATCAAATCCTACTTGCCGCCGAAGCGCGGAGGCGAGCACATGGACGCCGCGCTCGAAGCCCTGCACGCGGTCGAGCCGGAGATGATCGAGCCGTCTTATGCGCGTGCGTTTGAATTCATCGCCGCCAACTGCAAACGCCGCGCGCTGGTCATCGTCCTCACGGATTTGGTGGACGAAGAAGGCTCAAGAGACCTCTTGACCTCGCTCAAAATCCTGCGCCCGCGACACCTCCCGCTGGTCGTCACCATCGCCGACCGCGACCTTAAGGCCGCCGTCCGCGACGTGCCCGAAACCGTCCCTGACCTCTTCACCCAATCCGTCGCCGAAGAGATCATACATCAACGCGAAGCCGCGCTCCGCCTCGTCGAAGCGCAAGGGGGACTCGCGCTCGATGTCACCGCCGCCGCCCTCGCGCCCGCGCTCCTTGAAACATACATTCGAGTGAAAGAACGCGGACTGCTTTAAATGACCAAATGGTTGAGCGACTGAAAACGCCTTGATAATAACGTGGGTCTAATCTATTATTTCGACACTCCTACCTCATGTGTCCTTGGTCAATCCTCGGAGGAAATTCGTCATGAAAAACTTATTTTGGTGCCTTCTAATTATCGGCTTTGTTCTAAACGCCGATGCCGTAGCCCAACCTGAGCTGGATACCACCTTTAATTCAACCGGCAAAGCGGTTTTCAATATCTACAACGGCGCATGGAAAACGCTCGTTCAGCCCGATAATAAGATCGTGATGGTTTCAGGCGGCTACACTCAGGCTAATGGATATTTTGCGTTCTGCACAATTCGCCTGAATGAGAACGGCTCGCTTGACACAACTTTCGGGAACTTCGGCCCTCCGGACAATTACGGCCCTCCAGGTTCTGTTTTCACCAGGTTTGGTGACACTTCCACTTCCAACCTGGGTGGGCAGGCTGTCGGGCTAGCGCTCCAGTTAGACGGCAAGATCATTGTTGCGGGATACCGTTATTTTGGCGCACTCAGTAATAACCTTGCCCTTGCTCGCTACAACCCTGACGGGACGTTGGATTCTTCCTTCGGAGTGGGCGGCAAGGTCGTTGCCCCTCTGACACCGAACGAAGTTGAGTATATCCATGCGGTCGCAGTCCAGCGCGACGGTAAGATCGTGATCACCGGTGTGTCCCTTTTACATAATTTTGTGCCTCCTTCCCCTTCAACTAAATATACCCAAATCATCGCCCGCTATCTTGCGAACGGGACGCTTGACAGTTCATTCGGCACGGGCGGCGTTGTCAGGACGATCCGAGCCTCAACTTCAGGTCAATCCATAGCGATTCAGCCTGACGGCAAGATACTGATCGGTGGCATCTATTGGAATACAGATGTCCCTTTTTATGCACACTCCATGTCACGGTTTAATACGGACGGGTCGCTTGACACTACGTGGAATGGCACTGGATTTAGTGATATCTACTTTACCGCTCCTCAAGATGGGATAGTTTCTGACTTCGGTATTCGGTCACTCGCAATACAGCAGGATGGACGCATTGTCGCCCTGGGTGGTGATAAGAACACTCTTTTGCGCTTTAATACGAATGGTTCGCTTGATACGACTTTTGGCAGTGGCGGTTCTCGTCAAGCGTTAAATTCAGGCGACAAACCCTACGACATGGTACTTTCACCGGGCGGCAGAATCACGGTAGTCGGTATGACAAGCCCGCCGCAATTGTATGCCGTTGCCCGGTATAACCCGAACGGCTCTCGTGATTTGAGCTTCAGTAGTGATGGATATCTAGGGATTGATGTATCCCCCACTGCGATAGATGTCGCGAGAGCAGTTGCGGTAGATTCGCGGGGCCGCATCGTGATCGCCGGACTCGCAGGAGGTAGCAATCCCATTAATCCCTTTGAAAATTCTACTTTTTCTGCTGCCCGCCTGCTGGCTCCTCTCCTCTCAGTCGCCATTTCTGGAAGAGCCGATTTTGACGGTGATGGCCGAACGGATCTCTCGGTGTTTCGCCCCACCGACGGTAACTGGTACGCCACCAACAGTTCCAACAACGCTTTCCACGCCGAACACTTTGGCGCAACCGGAGACCTCATCGCACCGGGTGATTATGACGGCGACGGTAAAACGGACGACGCCGTCTTCAGACCTGCCAACGGTTACTGGTACATACTCAATAGCTCGAACAGCTCCGTGCGCTCGACCCGGTTCGGACAAGCCGGTGACCTCCCGGCCACGGGTGACTTTGACGCTGACGGAATATCCGACATCGTGGTGTTCCGTCCATCTACCGGGACATTTTATCTGCTGCATAGTACAGACGGCTCTTTCCATTTCAGACAATGGGGGGCTGATGGTGATATTCCGGTCATGGGAGATTACGACGGCGATGCTAAATCTGATTTCGCGGTGTGGCGACCATCGAATGGCGCATGGTATATCCTGCGCAGTTCGGACAATGTGGTGCAGATAATCCAATTTGGAATACTCGGTGATAAGCCCGTACCGGGTGACTACAATGCCGACGGGCGTGCAGATGTGGCGGTGTTTCGACCGTCGAACGGAACGTGGTACAGGTCAACTAATCCTGCTACCAACTACGATGCTGTCGTCTGGGGGCAGAACGGTGACCTCGCGGCGCCGGGAGACTATGACGGCGACCGCTTGTATGACGTAGCAATCTTCCGCCCATCAAACGGCGCTTTCTATATTCTGCAAAGCGCAACGAATGCGGTGAGAGTCGAACAGTT
>JACMLC010000436.1 GCA_014379795.1 Pyrinomonadaceae bacterium | reverse complement strand
GGCAATAATCCGACACTGCTTTACGGCTACGGCGGATTCAACTCTTCCATGACGCCTTATTTTTCAATCAGCAATCTGGTCTGGATGGAGATGGGCGGAGTGTTCGCGATGCCGAACCTGCGCGGCGGCAACGAGTACGGCGAAGATTGGCACAAGGCCGGAATGAAGGAGAAGAAGCAGAACGTCTTTGACGACTTCATAGCCGCAGGCGAGTGGCTGATTGCGAACAAATATACTTCCAACAAAAAGCTTGCCATCAGCGGCGGCAGCAACGGCGGTCTCCTTGTCGGCGCAGTCCTCAACCAGAGACCCGAATTGTTCGGCGCGGCGCTTCCCGCTGTCGGCGTGATGGACATGCTGCGCTTTCACAAGTTCACCATCGGCTATGCGTGGGTCGGAGAGTACGGCTCGTCCGACAATGCGGAAGATTTCAAAACGCTCTACGCCTATTCGCCGCTGCACAACATCAAGCCGGGCACACAGTATCCCGCGACGATGATTACCACAGCGGATCACGACGACCGCGTCGTCCCCGCGCACAGCTTTAAGTACGCGGCGACCTTGCAGGCATCACAGGCTGGTGCAGCCCCTGTCTTGATTCGCATCGAGACCAAGGCCGGACACGGCGCAGGCAAGCCGACCGCGAAAATCATCGAAGAGCTGGCAGACAAGTGGGGCTTCCTCGTCCGCGTCTTCAATATGAAAGTGGACGCGCCGAAATCGTAAGCTGGAGAGTTGAAAATATTTTGAGCCGCTTGAGCATGACTTGCTCAAGCGGCTCTTTTTTTTGCTGGCCTTGATGATTTGGCAAAAATTTTGCAAGTCGAAGAATATGCTTGCATCAGGTTAAGTTGCGTTATAAAGTTAATTCAGTAGCCTTGCTTGAAAGAGAAAGACGGTCGGAAATGAGCGAAGATAAGACTCAGGATATAACTAAGAAATACGACACGAAGCCGACCATAGAGACTGTGCTTGAGCGCATTATTGCGTTTGAGCAAGCAATAAACGCTCGCTTTGATGCGTTTGAGCAAGGAGTCAACGCCCGCATTGATAACGTGGGAGAGCGGCTTGGTGCGGTGGAAAATCGGCTTGGTGCGGTGGAAAATCGGATTGACGTGATGGAAGCGCGGATAGTCGTCAGGTTTGATCGAATCGAAAGCGAAGTTGAAGCCACGCGCTCAGGTTTTTTTTCGCTCCGCGCTGATTTTACAGAATTGAAAATCGCGCTCAAAGATCATCTACCGGCTACCTAAAGCGATTTAATCCTCATCGAATCTCTCAAATCTCTCTCTTAAGAAAAATGCTTTTTCAAATGAAGCTCGCTCAACGCGGCAGCGGCAGCGATTTTTTGTCGTGATATTGCGGGCCGCAGTTCTGGTGCGGCTCCTTGCCGATGACGAAAGTCTTGGAGCGGATGACGGGACAGGTCGGCGCGGCGATGAGTCCGGTGGTCGGGTCTATGTCGAGCGTGATAGTGCCTTCGAGCCGTGTCGTGCCGTCGTTTTGAGGCACACCTCTGCCTTCGAGTTTCGGCGCTGGGCGCGCGCGCGGGCTATCTTCGGGCACAGCAGAGTCAGGCAGCGGTGGAAGCTCTAACTCATCGCCTTCGCCTGTTTCGGGCAAAGGCATTTCCTCTGTCGGCTCTTCGCTATTTAAGTTCGGTGCGGTGCCCGCGACGAAAAGCTCTTTGCGCTTATTGACGGACTCTTCGGTCGCTGGCTTGCCGGTCGCCAGATCAATCTCTTCTTCGCGCACGCCTTCGGGCATTTGCCAGTCGCCGTTCCATTCCGGATGCGCTGCGAGCGCGGCGGACATAAAATCCGCCCAGATTGGAAGCGCGGAATCGGCTCCGGTCAAGCCAAGCTGCGAGCCGTCATCGAATCCGACCCACACGGCGCAGACGATGTTGGGCGTGTAGCCGGCGAACCAACCATCGCGCGAGGTTCCAGTCTTGCCCGCGAATCCAGTCTTACCCGAAACATTTTTGAATCCGCGCGCGACGAGCCTTGAGGCAGTCCCGCGATTGACCACGTCCTTGAGCATGTCCGTCATGATGTAAGCGACATCTGGACGCATGACTTCGCTCTTCTGCCCTGTGGGGGCGGCGACGGTCGTGCCGTTTCCGGTAGTCACGCGGCTGATGCCGATGGGCGTCGTGCGCGTGCCGTTGGCGGCAAAGGCTGTGTAAGCTGAAGCGATTTGCAGCGGCGTCGCCTCGCTCGCTCCGAGCGCCATCGCCGGATACGCGCGTTGCACTTTCGGCAAACCCGCTTTGGCTGCCAGATTCATCACGCGCCCGATGGTGACATCCATCGCGACATCCACCGTCACGACGTTGAGGCTTTTGACCAGAGCATCGCGCAGAGTGACGGGCGCGTTTGAATACTTGTCGCCGAAATTGCCGGGCGTGTATTCCTGATTATCAAACGTAAAAGTTTTCTGCTCGTCTTTGTAAATTGATGCGGGCGTGATGACGCGCACGTTTCCATCATAGGCCGTGTTGAGCGCGGTCGCGTAGACGAAAGGCTTGAAGACAGAGCCGGGCTGGCGCATCGCGTCCGTCGCGCGATTCAGTTGGCTCTTGGAATAATCGCGCCCGCCGACCATCGCTATGACCTCGCCCGTCTTGGCGTTCATCGCGACAAGCGCGGCCTGCAAGGTTCCCGGCTCGACCCTTTTGGCATAGAGCTTATCCAGCGCGTCGAGTTGTTTGACGACAGCCCTGTAAGCCTCGCGCTGCAAGTCCATGTCAATCGTTGTGTAGATGCGCAGGTGCTGCGTCGTTTCCTGATCGGCGATGATGTCTGTGAGCTGGTTTTGGACGTAATCCGCGAAGTACGGAGCCTCCGAAGTGTCTATCCGGTTTTTGTTGGAAGCGACTTTGAGCGGCGTCGCCTGCGCCTGCGATGATTCGAGCTGCGTAATCGCGCCCGTCTCTGCCATCGAAATTAAAACCTGATTGCGCCGCGCCGTGGCCGTCTCAAGCTCACGATAAGGATTGTAACGATTCGGGCTGCGAATGATGCCCGCGAGGAATGCCGCTTCCGGCAGGCTCAAGGTCGTCACGTCCTTGTTGAAATACGCGCTCGAAGCTTCGCCGAATCCGTTGATGGAAAAGCCTGACTGCTGCCCCAGATAAACCTGATTGCAATACAGCTCGAAAATCTTCTCTTTCGAGACACGCGTCTCAAGGATAACTGACATGTAAGCTTCGGCCATCTTGCGCCGCAAACTTTTTTCGGGAGAGAGCAGCAGATTTTTGACGAGCTGCTGCGTGATGCTTGAGCCGCCTTGTCGCGCGATGGGCGAGTTGGGGTCTGAATCATAGCGGCGAATCAACGCGCGCAGGATGCCGCGAAAGTTGACGCCGTAATGGTCAAAGAAGGCGCGGTCTTCCGTGACCGTGATGGCTT
>JACMLC010000435.1 GCA_014379795.1 Pyrinomonadaceae bacterium | reverse complement strand
GGTTATACCGAACACAGAAACGCGGCAACCTGCCGTGAGGCGAGCCGCCGCGTTGGCCAAAGCCTATGGAGTTCAGGTTGTTTACTTTTTCGCGCGCTGTTCGGCCATGCTTTTGAAGCGCACCTTCATCATCTCTGTGCGCATCGCACCGTTCGGATGCGCCGCAATCAGCTTTTCCAGATTGCTCATGTACTGCGGCCCGAAAAAGCCGCGCAGTTCCGGCACGAAATCGCCGATCTTCGCCCAGATCGCAAAAAACTCGCCATTCGTGTCAAAGAATAAATCCTTGTCAATTGAGCCGTGATTGACCATCGCCGCCACCATATCCCAGTAGCTGGTCGCCTGCCGGTAATAAGCGTTTTGTTGTGATAACTCAGGATTGCCGAAAAGCGCCTTTACGTCGTCGGCACTTTGCGGAAAAAAATCAAAGAAGATGAAGTTGCGCGCCTTACGCATCGTCTCGTCGCGGCGCAGGTCGTAGAGTTTGATGATCAGTTCAGCATCTTGTGCTGTTGCCATTGAATCGCTCCTTTGTTTTAGTTGGTTGATAACTGCCTGCCCACGATACTCGCGGCCTTCGGCCCTTGCTCTTCTGCGAAGTTCTGCAAAGTCATATTCTGGTTCTGCGTCATCGTCCAGATCGTAATCGTCATCTTCCAGAAGAACCACTTCGTGTTTCATAGGTTTATGTAATTCGGCCCTCCGCCACCTTCCGGCGTTACCCAGTCAATAATCTGGTACGGGTCCATGATGTCGCAGGTCTTGCAATGCACGCAGTTCGAGAAATTTATTTGCAGGCGTCGTTTGCCTGAAGCAGTGTCTTCGACCATTTCATAAACGGCGGCGGGGCAGAAACGCTGGCACGGGTTGCCGTACTCTTCCGCGCAACGCTCCGCGCAGATATTCGTATCGAGCACATGCAGGTGCGCGGGCTGGTCTTCATCATGCCCGACCGCTGCATGATAGACATCCGTCAGCTTGTTAAAACTAATCTTGCCGTCAAAGCGCAGGCCGTTATATCGCTGCTCGATGTTATCGCCCCTGTAGCCGTAATCAGACAGCTTCTTCATCGCCTCGTGTCCGGCATCTGCGCTTGAGCGGTCGAACAATCCCCAAGAGCGTCCGCCCGTGATGAACTGCAACCCTGCGTTAGCCATCCCGAGCCAGCGTCCATGACGAAAGCCCGCGTGAAAATTTCTCACCTTACGCAGCTCCGGCATAATCCAGCTTCTGTTCACTAATCTCTCATAGCGGCTCAGTTGCTCAGCCGAAAAATCTTTCTTCACCAGCGCGGTGTAAATCGCTTCGGCTGCGAGCATGCCGCTCTTGATCGCCGTGTGAATGCCTTTCAATCGCTGCGAGTTAAGAAACCCTGCGCAGTCGCCGACGAGCAGCACGCCGTCCGCGTAAATCTGCGGCATCGCATGATAGCCCCCGGCGGCGATGGTCTTCGCGCCATAGCGAATCATCTTTCCGCCTTCAAGTATCTTTGAGATGTACGGATGTAATTTGAACTGCTGAAACTCTGCATGAGGGTCTAAGAGCGGGTCGCGATAATCAAGCCCCGTCACGTAACCGATATTCAGAATCCGGTTTTGCATGCCGTACACCCAACCGCCGCCATACGTCTTCGTGTCGGAAGGAAACCCCAGCGTGTGCGTCACGCGCCCCGCCGGATAACGATCATCAGGCAATTCCCAAAGCTCTTTGACGCCGATGCTATAGACCTGCGGCTCTCGTCCATCGTTCAGATTGAGACGTTGTGAAAGCTGTTTTGTCAGAGACCCGCGCGGCCCTTCGCCAAGCACTGTGACTTTCGCATGCAGGTCAACGCCCGGCTCGAAATTGGCTTTGCGCTTTCCCTCTTTATCAATTCCCTTGTCGCCCGTCCGCACCCCTATGACGCGCTCCTGCTCGTCATAAAGCATCTCTGCGCCGGGAAATTCCGGGAAAATATTGATGCCAGCGTCCTCGCATTTTTCGCCGAGCCAAGCGGTCAGGCGATTCAGAGAGACTATATAATAGCCATGATTTTTGAGCGGCGGCGGCGTAATGGGCGAGCGAATCGCGCGCTTTTCCGTCAGGTACAGAAAATAATCTTCCTTGACGGGAGATTCGAGCGGCGCGCCCTCCGCTTCAAAGTCTGGAAACAGCTCACGCAATGCACGCGGGTCCATCACCGCGCCGGAAAGGATGTGCGCGCCGACGTATGCGCCCTTCTCGATCACGCCGATCTCTATCTCGCCGAGCGGCTCGCCCTCACGCTCTCCCTTCGCAACGGCTTCGTCATGTTCCTTAACGAGCCGCGACAAATGCAGCGCGCCGCTCAAGTTCGCAGGCCCCGCACCCACGAAAATGACATCCATCTCCAAGACTTCTCTTTCTATTCTCTCCACGCTTTTTTGCCCCCGCACAAAATTTCCCGCGCCTGCTCTCACAGGCTCAAGAGTCACAAAAATGAATGACCATTCATTTTTTGCAGTATACCAAAGAGACGCCTGAAGCCATAGCCTGCGGACGCAAACAGGTCAGAACCGCCTGCGGTAGCGGGCGGAGACGGCTGCGCTGATGACCCGCCCGCTACCGCAGGCGGTTCTGATCTTTAAGTTGAGAGTGAGCGTCCGCACAATGATTCGAGGACGCTG
>JACMLC010000434.1 GCA_014379795.1 Pyrinomonadaceae bacterium | reverse complement strand
TGTCGGCGACGAGATTTTCTGGAAAGCCCTCAACGCTTATTTAAACGAGTTCAAGTTTAGCAGCGTCGAATCGCGCGACTTGCAGCGCACGTTTGAGCGTATCAGCGGACGCTCGCTCGAATGGTTTTTCGAGCAATGGGTTTACAAGGCTGGCTATCCTGAGCTGCGCGTCCGCTCGACTTATAATACAAGCTCGCAGCAACTGACCTTAAGCGTCACGCAAACGCAGAGTCAGCTCGCCAACACGCCCGCAGTCTTTCAGCTTCCGGTTGAGATAGAGATCGCCACGTCTTCCGGCACGCGCACCGAGCGGATAGAGATAAACAAGCGCGAACAGAGTTTTAATTTCCAGCTCGAAGGCAGGCCGCTGATGGTGATGTTTGACAAGCGCGCGGGCATTCTCAAAAAAATTGACTTCCAACAGCCACGCTCGATGGCCGCATACCTGATGCTTGACGGAGCAGACCCGGCAGACCGTCGGCAGGCAAAAGCATTTACCGGCGGAGACGATTTTTTCGATTTTTCCAGAGGCACTTGGACAGCCGACGCCGGACTTAGAACCTTAACGCTCATCCCTGCCATGTTTCGCAGGACGGCTCAAATCAGCTCCTGGAATTAAACAGGACGCATCGCAGAGAAAAATGTTCGCTGGAAGGGATAGAACACGGGGAGCGCAGGAAATTTCTCTCTGAGGCGAGCGCGATATATTTCAAAGAATGCCTCTTTTAGATTTTCCGGCAACCGCTCGAAATACGGAATCAAGGCAGTGCCCGAAGTCCACTTTGCCAGTGCGTCCGCGTTCTCCAACACATGCGGGTAAATCTTTTCAAAGACTGTCAGTTCAATCCCGCCCTGCGCGTACAGTAGCTCCGCATATTCTGTGATGGAAAGCACCGGCGAATTGCGAAACCAACCGCCGAGCGCGGTGCGAAAAGGCTCTTCAAGCGCAATCTCTATGATGATCGTATGCGCAGGGTGTCTGTGATTTGACGGTAGCTGAACTGCCAGTTGGCCACCCGGAGTTATGAGAGAGAACAGTCGCGGTACAAGCTTCTGATGATTGTCAATCCAATGAATCGCGGCGTTGGAAAATATCAAATCCCACGTCCCCGCCACATCTTCAATAGCAGCTTTCTCAAATCTCAAATTGGGGCGAGCCAATTTTTCCGCGCGCTCTAACATCTCTGCGGAAGAATCTATCCCGACCACACTGCTTCCGGGCAGATATTCAGCCAGCCGCGCGGTCAGTTCGCCCGTCCCGCAACCCAGATCAACGACGCGCAGTCCCTCGCGCCGCTTCACCAGCTTGAGCAAGTCATCGAACGGCGCGGAACGCTCGTCCTGAAATGTATGATAGAGGTCTGGATTCCAGGGCATTATGCAGACTGCTTCGACTCTTTGCGCCTTCCCTCTTATCTTTGCGCCTTTGCGAGAACCAGCAACGTTTCTCGCAAAGGCGCAAACAAAGAAAGACTCAAGACGCAAAGAAGTTTTTTTAACTAAGCTTTTAATCCGCGTTCATTTGTGGCCGCTTTCTTTTCTGCGACCGGGCATTAATCTTCCGCAGGCGGCGAGCGCAAAACTTGCTGGCAGGCGCGGCACTGCACGCGGCGTTTCGCGTTCAGCGTGCCGCATCCTTTGCAGCGTATGTACATCGCGCTGGCGAACCAGTTCGTGATGAGCGCGCTGGCGACGAGGATGCCGACGAGCACCCCTATGCTCAGCAGCGTGTCCTTCAACTCTTGTATTTCTCCCCGAGCGCGTTGTGATAATTCTGGCCTCTGTCATAACCGCATTTGAAAGCATCGCTGGCGCAATCTTCGCCGTATTGCTCGCGCAGGAACTCCGCTCTTTCATCATAGCTTTTGCCGCGCGCGTGCGGATGCAGCGCGGATTCAAAACCCTTACGATACAAAGGCTCTTCCGAAGAAAAATCTTTGCCCTGTCCCGTGTACTCTTCCGCTTCGGCATCGCGCAAACCGATCCACCAATCTTCGCGCGCCGCATCAATGCTCTCGGCTCCGGCCTGTGCCAGCACGTTGCGCGCGGCTTCTTCCTGCGGCTCATCTTCCGCGACGGCGATGACGACCGTGCGTCCCTGTCTCAGCGCATCTTCATAAACATAAAGCTCGTCATGCGGAAGACCCGGCGCGACCGCGTCTTCCAAGGCAGTGCCAGCCGTCGCGCCAGCCGCCGCGCCGCCCGCTCCAAGGAGCGCAGCCCCTATGATTCCTGCGGCGATGACCGGCCCGACACCCGGTATCAAGAGGCTCGCGGCGGCGACGCCCATCGTCGCGCCACCGGCCACGCCCATCGCGCCGCCGACCACACCGCCGACGGCTGTGCCCATCCCCGGCTGTTCCGTGT
>JACMLC010000433.1 GCA_014379795.1 Pyrinomonadaceae bacterium | reverse complement strand
TGCCCGAGCGCGATAATCTGCCGCGTGAAGACATCATCGAAGCCGACATCGTTCGCCACCGCCGTGACCATCGCCATGTCGTTCGCCAGACAGATCGCGGGCAATGCCTTGCGCCCGACGGTGATAGGGTGCATAAACTCGACGGCGATGTGCTGAGCGTCTGTCGCCGAGCCGCCGTTGCCGCAGACGAGCAGTTTCCGCCCGCGATGAAAGCTGCGCGCCATTTGCAACGACGCGGCGAGAATCGCGTCCTTATTCTCTTCAAAAAATTTAGCGCGCACCTCATCGCTCTCACGCACTTTTTCCAGCAGCGAGAAACGCAGGTTTTCCATCAACTCCTGCGGTTCTTTGTCGTCTTCATGCAGGAATGGATAAAACGCACGTGAAAAATCATCCGCTGCTCCGGCCTTGCTCATCTGGCTTGCTCCAAACTCCAAAAAAAATTCCTACTCC
Organism: Pyrinomonadaceae bacterium; assembly: GCA_014379795.1. Classification (GTDB taxonomy): domain Bacteria; phylum Acidobacteriota; class Blastocatellia; order Pyrinomonadales; family Pyrinomonadaceae; genus JACMLC01. Next base: position 3,603 of record JACMLC010000433.1, on the reverse strand, counting down.
AAAGAAGCGCTGAATCCTTCAACCTCAGTTTGATACTCTCCGATTTCTTTCAGTATGCGGAGCGTCTCTTCGGCTTCGCGCTCGTCAATTTTGCTCATCGCGAAGCCGACGTGAATCAACACATAGTCGCCGACCTTTGTGTCGTCGAGCATCCCTGTGTTGATGTTGCGGCGGACTCCCCCGACATCCACTTTGGCGATATGGTTTTCCGCGTCAACCACTTCTATGATTTTGCCGGGTATCGCTAAACACATATTTTATATAATCCTTCCTGACGCGAGACGGGCGTTTGCGATTGCTGCCTGGCCGAGTGAGATGCCGCCATCATTCGTCGGCACGCGACTGTGCGTAAAGACTTCAAAGCCGTCCGCTTTGAGCAAACGGCACACATTTTTGAGAAGAAACATATTTTGAAAGACCCCTCCCGATAAGGCCACACGGTTAAGTCGTCTTTCGTCTCTCGTGCGGCGCGCGATTTCCACAATTAGCTGCACCACTCCGAGATGAAACTTTGCTGAAACTTCCTGCGGCGAGCGATGGTCGAGCATATCTTCCACCGCGCGTCGAATCACCGCTTCACCCTTAATGGTATTCCCAACAGCTTCAATTTCAAACTCATATCCTTGAGCGCATTGCTGGTCAGCTATCGTCTCCAACTCAATCGCCGCCTGTCCCTCATAGTTGACAGAGTTTCTCAGTCCCAACAAACTCGACACGGCATCGAAGAGTCTGCCCATGCTCGATGTCTCAGGGCTGTTCGTCTCCGTCTCAATCATCCGGCGCAGAGTCTTCCATGCCTTCCGATCCATGTTTTGAATAAATGGCAGATTCAAATTCAAAAAATCGTCTCCGAAGGTTCGATATAAGTAGCTCGCAGCCATTCGCCACGGTTCACGGATGGCCTTTGCGCCTCCGGGCATTTGTATGTAGTCAAGATGCGCGAGGCGTTCCGCTTCGAGAAAGTCCGCGACGAAAAATTCGCCGCCCCACATGCGCCCGTCCGTGCCAAAGCCCAGCCCGTCCATCGCCACGCCGATGACTTCACCTTCGATCCGGTTGTCAGCCATGCAGCTTGCGATGTGCGCGTGATGATGCTGGACGCCGATTTTAGTCTGGCTGTCATCGAGCGCGAGCGCGTATTTGGTCGAAAGATATTCCGGATGCAGATCGTAGGCGACAACCTCCGGTTGAAGATGAAAGAGAAGCTTGTAATGCTCAATGCCCTGCTCGAAGGACGAGAGCGTTTCAAGATTTTCCAGATCGCCTATGTGATGGCTGACGAAGGCGTGTTGGCCGCGCCCGAGGCAGAAAGTGTTTTTCAGCTCCGCGCCGCAGGCGAGGATCTCCCGCTCAAACTTAAAGCCCACCTTGACTGGCGCGGGAGCGTATCCGCGCGAGCGACGCAAAACCATCTCGCGCCCTTCAAACACACGCGCCACTGAATCATCCGTGCGGATGTGTATGCGCCGGTCGTGAAAGAGAAAGTGATCGGCGATGTTGCCCAGCCGCTGCATGGCATCCTCGTCTTCATAAGAGATCGGTTCGTCGGAGACGTTGCCGCTCGTCATCACTAACGGGTTGTCGAAATCCTCTAAAATCAGATGATGCAAAGGCGTGTACGGCAACATGAAACCGAGAGTGCGCAAGCGAGGCGCGACCGAATCGGGGATCATCGAATCAATTCTCTTTTCGAGCAGCACGACGGGGCGGCGTTCGCAGGTTAGCAGAGCCGCTTCCGCTTCAGAGACAAAGCAATGCTCTCTGATGACCTCAACGGATTTTGCCATCAAGGCGAACGGCTTTTCCTCTCTGTACTTTCTCGCTCTCAAACGCTCGACCGCAACGGCGTTCAGCGCATCGCAGGCCAAGTGAAATCCGCCGATACCTTTGATCGCGACTATCTTTCCATTGCGGATTTCGGATTGCAGATTGCGGATTGCGTGAGCATCATTATCTACCAATCCGAACTCCGCATTCCGCATTCCGCATTCGAGCAGTTTCAGGCGCGGCCCACATTGCGGGCACGCCGTCGGCTCGGCATGAAAGCGACGGTCAAGCGGGTTCTCGTATTCGGCGCGGCATTCGGCGCACATCTCGAAATCCCGCATCGTGGTTTGGGCGCGGTCGTATGGGATGCCTTCGATGATCGTGAAGCGCGGGCCACAGTTTGTGCAGTTGATGAAGGCGTAGCGGTAGCGACGGTCTCGCGCATCGAAAAGCTCGCGCAGGCAGTCCGCGCAGGTCGCAACGTCAGCCGAGACGGCAGCGAGTTTCGCTCCCCCCTGTGCGCTCTCGACGATGCGGAAGTCATGATAGTTGGCGGAATCCAGATTGTTGTGTCGCTGGATTGATTCGATCTGCGAGAGCGGCGGCGGGTTCAAAGTAATCTCATTGATGAATTGCTCTATGGCTTCGTCTTCGCCTTCAACATCAATCAGGACGCCCGTGGTGTTATTGAAGACCTGCCCTCGCAGCGCGCTCCGCGCGGCCAGCGAGTAAACGAAGGGGCGGAACCCTACGCCCTGCACGATGCCCCGCACCAGTATTTGGACGCGTATAGTCCGCGATTGATGTTCGGCAACGCGCATAAAAGTGCGTCCTATCGTCGTTTAAGAATTCAGCCCGCCAGAGCTTGCTCCGGCTGCGCAGAACGGGTTGTAGAAAATAGTTGCAACAACTCATCCATCCCCGCGCCCGTCTTCGCCGAAACCTCAAAGACCTTCATCCCCGGACGGACGGACTGGATGTTGTGGTGCGCCGCCGCCCGTTCAAACTCGACGGCTTCGGCCAAGTCTATTTTGGTAATGACGGCAATGTCCGCCGTATTGAAAATCGTCGGATACTTGAGAGGCTTGTCCTCGCCTTCTGTGACAGAGAGCAGCACGAGACGCAGGTCTTCGCCTAAATCATAGCTTGATGGACAGACGAGGTTGCCTACATTTTCAATGAACAAGACATCCAGTTCTTCGAGGCTCCATTCTGCCAGCGCCTTCTCGACCATCTGCGCGTCTAGATGGCAAATCGTGCCGGTGACAATCTGCTTGACCGCTGCGCCGCTGCGTGCGAGCCGAGCCGCGTCATTCTCCGTCGCGAGGTCTCCGACCAGAGCCGCGACACGAAACTTTGGCCGCAGCAGCGTGAGCGCCTTTTCCAGAAAAGCAGTCTTGCCGGAGCCGGGACTTGAGACGAGACTGACGACACGCACATCTGCGTCCTGAAAGCGTTTCCGCAACTCACGCGCGAGCAGATCGTTCTGCTTCAACACGTTTTGTCTGACTTCGACAAGGCGTGGCTGGCTGCTCATTATTCAATCTCCAAAGCGAAGACTTCCATTTCTTTGCCCCGAACAATTTCAGATGTTAGTGTGCCGCACGTCATACAACAAAACCTTTGAAGCGAAGCCAGCTCGGTCTCTGCCTTGCAGGTCGGGCAATAGACCGACACCGGAATTTCCTCGATGATTAGTTGCGAGCCTTCCAGCGCAGTGCCCTGACAGGCTACCTCATATGAGAAGAGAAGGGCATCTTTGACCACGCCGGAAAGTTGGCCGAGCTTGAGATGAATCGCAAAAACCTTAACCCCGCCCCGGCGCGCGGCTTCTTC
>JACMLC010000432.1 GCA_014379795.1 Pyrinomonadaceae bacterium | reverse complement strand
GCCCGAAGGAGCAGCGCAGCCGCGCGTGCGCCTTGCAAGCGCCAGCGATAAGTAACAGGCCAAAGGCAAAAGGTAAAAGTTTCAGGAGTTTTGGTTTCTCTCCGCCTTTTGTCCTTTGCCTTTTTTGCGTTTGGGTGTAATTTTCTAAGTCATCCCCGTCTGAAATTGTTTGATAACGCTTGGCCGTTGGGCAAGCATCGGATGTGTAACATATGAGCGTAGATATAAAATTCGAGCCGAATGGTAATCAGGGTGTCATCGCTGAAGGAACTTATCTGTGGGATGCCGCCAAGCGACTTGGCGTGCGTCTTCCGGCAGAGTGCGAGGGACGCGGCGAGTGCGACACCTGCGCCGTGATCGTTAAGCAGGGCGCAACCTTGCTGTCTTCGCTGACGCAGGCGGAGCGCGAACGCCTGAGTCCAGAACGTCTAGCGGCTGGCGAGCGTTTGGCCTGTCAGGCGAAGATCGAGCACGGAGGCGAGCTTGTCCTGATTCCTGTTCCCGCCACAGAGCGCAAGGAAACTGCGGAAGAAGCCCTCAAAGATTTTCGCAAAGAGTTTAGCGAGATGCCGCTTCAGCGCAAGCTAGCGACGCTGGTCGAGCTGGAAGCCGTCGCTGCTTTTGAGACTTTGGGGACAATCGCCAACTTGCCTTTTACACTTGGCGAAAAGGTGATGGACGTGATGGCAGGCTTCGGGCGCACGTTAGGCAAGCGTGACCGCGAGTCGCGCCGCCCGGTTGAGCATCGCTCTCAAGTGGTCACGGAAGACAAGCCGGGCGGAGAAGCGAAGGGGTGAGCGAAGACGCGGCGTTAATCGGCGATAGCTCGATGCATGACAGCGACGAAGCCGCGCCGGGAGGAGGGTTCTATCGCCATCGCCTGACCATTCGCTTCACGAGCGGCGAGACCCTGCTGTACACGGTGCGCGAGGCGTTGCATGCGGAAGACATCCCTGTGAACGTGCGCTTTGTCGTCATCAACTCTTACCTGTGTGATAAGCCGGAAGAGTGTACAGAGATTGTCCTGCTCAATCTCAACGACGTTTCATACATCAAGACAGAGCATGTGACCGAAGAAGAGTTGCAGCGTGAAGCCACGACCAAACGCGAAGCAGAATTGCGCAGCAATACCATCAGCCCGCCGCCGCGCCTGACGCGTATCGGTTTTATCTGAAGCAAGTATTGCCAGCAGCTTTCGCGTCAAGCGCATCTCAAAACATAGAATTCTGACTGACAGCCGATGCCGACACAACCGACACATGCGACCCTCTCACCCCTGCGTTCTCGGAGCGCGAGCAGGCTTTTTTTAGCTGCGCTCTTCTGTGCGCTCTCGCTTTTCATTGCGGCCTGCAAAGAGCAACCGGCGCAGAATCAGAACGCAGGCGCGCAGCCGACTCCCGCGCCGACGCCGGGTGTGCCTTTTGACGGGCAGCGAGCCTTTGAGCATGTGCGCAAGCAGGTCGAGTTTGGGCCACGTCCCGCAGGCTCCGCCGAGCTGGCGAAAGCGCGCGATTACATCACGGGCGAGCTGCGTTCTTACGGGTTGAATTATTCGACCGATGCGTTTCAGCCGCAGACGCCAGTTGGCGTTCGGCAGATGGTCAACATCACCGCAGAGCTTCCCGGCGAATCGAGCGAGGTCATCATCATCTCGACCCACTACGATACGAAGCTGTTTAAGGAGTTCACTTTTGTCGGAGCGAACGACGGCGGCTCTTCGACCGGCGCGGTGCTTGAGCTGGCGCGCGTGCTCAAGGCCAGAGGCCAGAAACCGCGCTATACATACTGGTTCGTCTTCTTCGACGGCGAAGAGGCTTTTTGCAAAGAGTGGGACGAGTGCAAGAATCCGAACGGCGAGCCGGACAATACCTACGGCAGCCGCCGCTATGTGCAGCAGTTGAAAGAGAAGAACGAAACCAAGCGCGTGCGCGCGATGATTTTGCTCGATATGGTTGGAAATAAAAATTTGGAATTCGGGCGCGATATGGAGTTGAGCAGCCAGTGGCTGGTTAATCTAATCTGGGACACCGCGTACGGGCTTGGATTCAATAAGCAGTTCGTTAATCGGAGCGAAAGCGTCGGCAGCGACGACCACGAGCCTTTCCTGCGCGCGGGCATTGATGCCGTAGACATCATACAGATTCAAAATAACCCGCACTGGCATGAACCGACAGACACGCTGGATACAATCTCTCCCGCGAGCCTGAAAATCGTCGGTGACGTAGCGCTCGCCAGCCTGCCTCGCATCGAAGAGCGTTTGCAAAGCCGCAGTCGTTAAGTCTGAGTCAAACAGGAAGGAGAGAAGCTCATGCTCAAAGCCGCAGACATACTTGTGCCGGTAGATTTTTCTCCGACCTCTTTGAACGCCGTGCGTGCTGCCGCCGGGATCGCCGCGCCGGATGGCGACCTGACTCTGCTGCATGTCATTAATCAGGATTTTATTAATGATGCCATCGCGGCTTCACTGGGGACGACCGAAGAGATTACGCAGCGATTGCGGGAGCGCGCGGAAATGGACTTTGCCGCGATGCTCGAAGGGCTTGAGTTTGAAGGCGTGAATATCGAGCGGATGATCGTCGTCGGTGCGCCTTTTGTGGAGATTTTGAAAATTGCGCGTGACCTTGATCTGCCGATGATTGTGATGGGCGTGCGCGGTCGCTCGACTCCGCCTGAAGAATTGTTGTTCGGCTCGACCGCCGAAAAAGTCCTGCGCGGCTCGCGCGTGCCGGTGTTATGTATTCCTTTTTAACCGCAGAGACGATGAATAAGGTAAAAGTAAAAAGGTAAAAGGTAAAAGGAAGGCGGAAACCAATTTTATTAAAATGCTTTGGTCTTAGCTTTTTGCCTTTTGCCTTTGCTTTCTAAAAATAATGGCTGAATCTAAGAAAAGAATCGCAGTGATTCCCGGTGACGGGATTGGGCCGGAAGTGATACGCGAGGCCGTCGCTGTGCTTGAGCGCGTGCGCGAGACGCATGGCGTCTTGCTTGAGCTAAAACATTTTGATTGGGGCGCGGAAAAATATCTGTCGGAAGACGTGACGCTGCCCGAAGGCGCGCTCGAAATGCTCTCAAACGAGTTCGATGCGATTCTGTCTGGAGCTTTTGGCGACCCGCGCGTGGCATCTAACAAACACGCTGAAGACATCCTGATGGGGATGCGGCGCGGGCTTGATCTCTACATCAATTTGCGCCCGGTGCGATTGATGGCTGAACACCTGACTCCTTTGCGCGACCGCAAGGTTGAAGATATAGACTTCGTCGTCTTTCGTGAAAACACGGAGGGCGCGTATTGCGGCGCGGGCGGCTTTCTCAAAAAAGGAACGCCCGACGAAATCGCCACGCAGGAAGAATTTAATACTCGGCGCGGCGTCGAGCGCATCATCGTCGCCGCCTTTGAATATGCCAGAGCGCACAATCGCAAGCGCGTGACGATGGCTGATAAATCGAACGTGCAGCGTTTCGGCGGCGATCTCTGGCAGAGAGTTTTTAAGGAAGTCGCCGCGCGTTATCCTGACATCGAAGCTAATCACCAGTATGCCGACGCGATGACGATGTACATGGTGCTTAACCCTGCGCAGTATGATGTGATCGTTACTAATAATTTGTTCGGCGACATCATGACAGACCTCGGCGCGGCGTTGCAGGGCGGGCTGGGTCTCGCTTCGTCCGGCAATATTCATCCCGGACGCGTCTCTCTCTTTGAGCCTGTGCATGGCAGCGCGCCGCCGCTGGCCGGAAAAGGCGTTGCGAATCCGATTGGCTCTATTCTGACTGCGGCGATGATGCTAGAATATCTGGGCTACGATGCGGCGAGCCGGGCGGTTGAAGAAGCTGTCCGCCAGAGCATACTTGAGCGAGAGACAACGCGCGACCTCGGCGGCACGCTTTCGACGGCAGAAGCCGGAGCAGCCATACGCGCAAGGATTCAAAATCAATAAAGCCTTATCCAAAATCGAATGAGCAATAAGGGAAGAGAATCGGCGCAGCGAATGCTGGCAATCATCGTTATCATAGCGATGCTGGCAGTGATGGGCATTCCTGTTTCAGTGATCGTCTTTTTTGCTATCGTCACATATTTTATCTGGCGCGCGGTGCAACGCTCGGAGCATCAGGAGACGGGGCGCATCTTCGAGTTTTTCATTGCTGCCGATAACGTGCTGCGTGAAGACGAGCGGCACTGGTTCGGCTTTGAGATCGCAGAGGTCATAGAGCGCGGCGAGGGCGTCCTGCATTCGATGTCAGACCCGCCGCCGCTCGTCTACTTCGCGCTCGGCGCGCTTTATCATCACGCGGGCGACCATGAAGCAGCCGTCGAGCATCTCTCTTACATCATGGAAAATGATTTGTCGGACGAGCGGCATCGCACCGCGCCCTCGTCCGAGCTGCGACGCTACGCGCACATCCTGCGTAAGCTTGAGCGCGAGCCAGCCGAAGCTCCGCAAACGATGGCCGCCATCCGCAGCCTTGAGCGGACGCGGCGTAATTACGGCGCAGCCCTGCTCAACGAAAGCCGCGAGCGTCTGAATGTCATTCCCGCGCTGACTGCGCAGGCTGGCGCGCATGCTTCACTGAATCACACAGCGCAAAAAGGCGAGGCCGGAACGGCTCACACAGTCGTCAGGCCGCAGAGCGCGGTGGCTCCGCCGCCTCCGATTGCGGACGTGCTGCGCGATGTCTACGAAGAAGAAAAAAAGACAGCGTGACATGAACGGATAAAGACCTCCGGGGAAAGGGCAGCAACACATGATGTTACCCTTTCCCCTTTTGCTTTCTCGGATTTATAGCCAAATTCAGCATTTGCCACAGAGACACGGAGACACAGAGAAGATGAAGAAAGCAGACGAGATTTCTTTGCAGCTTTCTCTTTATAACTTTGACTCTGTGTCTCCGTGTCTCTGTGGCTGATTTTAATTCTTAATCTCTAATGGCTTGATGACAGATACTATCATCGGAAATTACCGGATCGGGGAATGTATCGGGCGCGGCGGGATGGGCATCGTGTATCGCGGCACGCACCTGCAACTGCCGCGCGAAGTCGCCATCAAATCCATCAACGCGCGTGAGAACAGTGACCTGCGCCGCCTCCGCACGCGGTTTGAAAAAGAAGCTTACGTTCAATCCCAACTGGATCATCCCGGCATCGTCAAGATTTACGACTATATCGTCTCAGAGCAAATCTACTATATCGTGATGGAGTTGGTTGAGGGACGCTCGCTTGCTCAACTGCTCGCGCATGAAGAAAGACCGCTCACGGTCGAGCATGCCCTGCATCTTTTCGAGCAGATTCTGGAAGCCGTCGCCTACGCGCAAACTTTCGTCTATCTGGATCAAAGCGGCCTCACGCATCGCGGGTTGATTCACCGCGACCTCAAGCCCGGTAATATTCTGGTGACGCACGATAATCGTGTCAAGATCACGGATTTCGGAATTGTTAAGCTGGTCGGCGCAGAGAACTCCGACACCTTTGGCACTTTCTATGGCTCGCCGCAATACGTCTCGCCCGAACAGGCCGAAGGCTTGCCCGTTGACG
>JACMLC010000431.1 GCA_014379795.1 Pyrinomonadaceae bacterium | reverse complement strand
TGGCCTTGCGCGCCGCCCTGCGTCAGGCTCCGAAAGTGATTCTGGTCGGCGAGATGCGTGACCGCGAAACCATCGAAGTCGCGATGGAAGCGGCTGAGACAGGCCACCTCGTTCTCTCCACGCTGCACACGATTGATGCTTCCAAGACGGTTGACCGCATCATCGGCGTCTTTCCCAAAAACGAAGAGCACGTCATACGCACGCGCATCGCGCAGTCTTTCCGCTATATCGTCTCGCAACGCCTGATTCCGCGCGCAGACCAGCAGGGGCGCGTCGCCGCGATTGAGATTCTCAAGTCAACTTCGCGCACCAAAGAGTACATTGAAAAGGGCGAGACCGACGGCAAGTCTCTGATAGATGCGATGGAGCAGGGAGACTTGGAAGGCATGCAAACATTCGACGGCGTGATCGAGAATATGATTCGCACCGGCGTCGTGACGACGGAAGACGCAATGCCGTATGCCTCAAATCAAAACAACCTGTTGCTCAGGCTGGCGGATTTTGGCGGCGGCGGGGCGAAGCCGAAAGCGCCTGAGCCTCCAAAACCGGACGGCGATTCGATGCTGGATTTGATCGAAAGATAAGAGGCAAGCTATCCAAGAGTTAGTCACCAATATAGCTGTCTCTTTAGATTATGAATGAGGAAATAGCTTCTTATCTTGAGCCGCTCACCAGAGTGGCGTCGAGGCTTGAGCCAAAGAAGAGGCTTGATAAAGCGAGCCTGCCACTACTGGATTCTCACTTTGGCGGGCTTCCTTATGCAGAGGTAGGGGAAGAGTGGCCTGTTTGCCCCACTTGCCAGACCAGCCTTTCATTCATCTGCCAAATCAACACTGCATCCGGATTTCATCAGCAGCCCAAGGGCGTTGCCCTGTTGACGTTCTTTTATTGCTGGGAATGTTCTCCCTGGGGGTTGACAGACGAAATTGAGGGGGCATGGATCATCAGGACTTATCCGGAAGTGAGCGAGATAAAGGCCGTCACCCTCCTCCCTAAAAGCGAACAGCCTGAGTTAACGACAGCGTGTGTGACGGAAATGGAGAGGGTTCTTACTTTCCCGGATTGGGATGGCATTGGTTCTTATTCGATGGAAGCGGTTGAGGCATCAGCCAATGCCAATCCAGATGAGCCTTCGGAGGCATACATCTCAACAGTGACAGCTCCGGGAGGCTTAACTGATTATGCGACAGTGATAGGGGGTTATCCCAGATGGGTTCAGGGTGAGGCCACGCCGGATTGTAAAGTTTGCAAGAGCGGGATGAGCTTGCTAGCGCAGATAGATACTGAAGATGAAGCAGGCATTATGTGGGGAGATGTAGGCTGCGTCTATCTCTTTTATTGCCCCGAACATCCCCAAGAGACCAAGCTGGAACTCCAATGCTTTTAGGTTGGAGGTCTTCTGCGGAGGCATAGTCACTAATATCTGCATGCAGCAGAGGCCAAAGACAGCAGCCTTCTCAAGCTGAAGCAGATTGAGCGCGCTGATGTTTGGCCTTTGCTTTACCTGTGCGTCACCGGCGTCTTTGCGGAAAATTTTACTTCTGCAAAGACGCTGGTGGCGCAAAGTTGTTGTATGCTATCGCATCTATACAGAGGAAGCTTTGAAACGGATTGTAATTTCGCATGCAGTTGATGGATGAAAACAAAAAGGCTGCGGCGCTGGACTCTTTGCCGGAATCCGTCGCGCAGCTTGAGACGGAAATCGCCAAGGTCATCATAGGCCAGCGCGAAGTCGTGCGGCAGAGCATTCTCGCTGTGGCTTGCGGCGGGCATTGCATCCTGCGCGGCGTGCCCGGTCTTGCCAAAACGCTGCTCGTTAAAACTTTGGCGCAATCGCTTCACCTGCGCTTTAATCGCATCCAGTTCACGCCAGACCTGATGCCTTCGGACATCACCGGCACGGACATCATCGAAGAAGACCGCGCGACGGGGCATCGTGAGTCGCGCTTTATTCCCGGCCCCGTCTTTGCCAACATCGTGCTGGCGGACGAGATCAACCGCGCTCCGCCGAAGACGCAGGCCGCGCTGTTGGAAGCGATGCAGGAGCGGCAGGTCACTGTCGGCGGCGTGCGTTACGCGCTCGAAGCTCCTTTCTTCGTGCTCGCGACCGAGAATCCGATTGAGCAGGAGGGCACTTATCACTTGCCCGAAGCGCAGCTCGACCGCTTTCTGTTCGAGATCGTGATGGACTATCCGGATGCGGAAGACGAGCGGCGCATTATCGCCGAGACGACGAGCAATCGTGATGCAGAGGTGCGGACGATTTTCGACGGCGAGGCGATGCTGCGCATACAGGAGATCGTGCGCGATGTGCCCGCCGCTTCAAATATTATTGACTACGCGGTGCGGCTCGTTCGCGCAACCCGCCCGCAACGCGCCGAAGCCATTCCTTTTGTCAACGAGAACGTGCGTTGGGGCGCGGGGCCGCGCGCGGGACAGGCTTTGATTCTTGGAGCTAAGGCGCGCGCGCTCTTCGACGGGCGTTTCGCAGTCGGGTTTGATGACGTTAGCGCAATGGCGTACCCTGTCTTACGTCACCGTATTCTACCGAACTTTCGCGCCGAAGCGGAAGGCATCTCGTCCGAAACGATCATCGCGGAACTGCTCAAGGCGGAAGAAGTAAAAAGGTAAAAGGTAAAAGGCAAAAGGTAAAAGTGAGAAAGCACGCGATAATAGCTATGAGCAATCGGCCACAGATTCGGAGTCTGCGACCCAAGTGGTTTTTGTTCTTCTCCTTTTTCCTTTTCCCTTTTTCCTTTTGCCTTGCCCAAGACGTGCGCGCAGACCTTCCAAGCGACGGCTCTCTGCGGGTTGAGAACCGGCGCGGGGCTGTCAGCGTAGAGGTCTGGGACGAGAAGCATGTCTCTGTCACAGTGACGTTTGAAGGCGAGCCGCCCGCGCGTTCGCCCGTCATCATTCGCCGGACAGAGCAGCTTCTAAACGTGCTGGTCGCGAGCGATGCGACGGGCAAAGCCACACGCACGCGCGTCAATTTGAGTTTGCGTATCCCCGCGCGCTCACGCGTTGAAATCGTCACCAATAGCGGTCAAGTCGAAATGCGCGGCTTGCCTGAAACGCTCTCCGTTCAAACTTTCTCAGGCGACATTCAAGCCTTGTTCCCGGAATCAGGCAGTGCAGACATCACTGCGGAATCCGCCAGCGGCGCAGTGACTTTTGCGTTCACGAAAACAGCCGCGCGAACTTCCGGCGCAAAAGTTTTTCGCTCGCGTCTTGGAACTGGCCGCGCACCCGTGCGGCTGCGCTCGCAGAACGGAAAGATTTCAATCGCTCCACTCATCGCAACAGCAATCACAAACGAAGTTGCAGTCATTCAAAGCAACACGCCGGCGCAAGGGGAAACTGTAACTCAAGGCGAGCGCAGGCCGCCGACGCTCACAGGCGTCACGACCGGCTCTCAAGCCGTCGGCACGCCCGCAACTGTTTTGACAGAGCCGGAGGAAGTTGGCGAAGACGATATTGTGCGCGTGGACACGGAACTGGTCACGCTCAACGTCAGCGTGATTGATCGCGGGACGAATCGCGGCCTGACGGGACTCGTGCGAAGCGATTTCAAAATCTACGAGGACGGGATAGAGCAACAGATAGCTCACTTCGAGTCCGCCAACGCGCCTTTCAATCTGGTCTTGCTGATTGATCTTTCAGGCTCTACGCGCGACAAGGTAAAGCTGATTCGCACCGCCGCGCAGCACTTCGTTGATGCAGCCAGACCTTTAGACAGCATCGCTGTCATCACTTTTGCGGGCGCGCCAATCGTCGTTTCGCCCCTGACCAACGACCGCGAAGCCTTGCGCCAGCGCATTAACTCCATCGAGACCGCGCCGGGTGATACAAAGCTTTACGACTCGCTCAACTTTGCGATGACCGACGTTTTAAAGGATGCCGGAAAATCACGCCGCACAGCCGTCGTCGTGATGAGCGACGGTCTGGACGGCGCTTTGCCGAGCGTTCATGGCGACGGCTCCGCCATCAGCTACAAAGAAATTCTCAGTCAGGTCACAGAGTTTGACGGCGTGCTTTACGCGCTCTGGGTGGATACGGAATACGTCTCTTTGAGCGAGAAGGACACGCAGCCGGAAGACTTTGACGCGGGACATGACCGCATGGCCGAGATGGCCGAAGCGGGCGGCGGCCTGTTCTACGAAGTCGAAAAGCTGGAAGATTTGGCGGGAGCATACGAGCGCGTGATCGCAGACATCGGGACTGTTTATAGCCTCTCGTATCAGCCACTCAACACCGTGCGCGACGGCAAGTGGCGCGCGATTC
>JACMLC010000430.1 GCA_014379795.1 Pyrinomonadaceae bacterium | reverse complement strand
GTGCTGACAACGCGAACATGGGTGCTGCTGATTGTGGCGGCCTTGTTCACCGCTGCCGGCGTGCTCAATTTCGCGCAACGCGCAACAGAGAAATTCCCGCCGACGGACGGCATCACCTGGATTCAAACTCCGCAGGGCATCATCGCGCAGCGGGTCGAGCGAGACCAGGCGGGCGCACGCGCAGGGATAATTCCGGGCGACCGCCTGATCGGCATCAGTCAGGACGAAACGAATTTCGAGACCGTCACGAATGCCTCTGAAGTCCAAATCTTTCTCGAAGAGACGGGCGTCGGAGGACATCTGACCTATTATTACGAGCGCCCGTCAAACCCGCCCGAGACGCGCTTCTATTACGCGTCCCTCTATAATCTGGAATCGAAGCCGAGATGGACTGAGTATGATCTGTACTTAAACTTCATCGGGCTGGTCTATCTCTTAATTGGCTTTTTCGTGCTCTTCAAGCAGGGAGGCCGCGCGCCCTTTGTCCTGCACTTTGCGAGCGTCTGTCTGGTCGCCTTCGTCTTTCATTTCTACAAGCCCCTCGGCACGTTTGAAGACTTAGACCTCGCCATCGCGTTTCTGGATGATGCGGCCTTGATATTATTCGCGCCGCTCTTTCTGCACTTCTGCGCCATCTATCCGACGCGCCATAATCTTTCGAGTAAGCGTCGCTGGCTCGCCGTTCTGATTTATCTCCCGGCATTTTTCCTGCTGGCCGTGTCCGCCGTCACATATTTCGCGCCGCCCTCGCGGTTGGAGCGTTTCGGCATCAACGAAAGCTTCGATCTCGTTGGCCGCTATGGCAAAGCCGTCTTCGTGCATTTCTGGCTGTCACTGGCCGTTGGCACGAGCCTGCTGGTGTGGAGATTTTTCAAGAGCAAATCGGCTGTCGCCCGCCAGCAGCTCAAGTGGGTCATGTCCGGCGCGCTCATCGCCGTCACGCCGCTCACGCTGCTCTATGGCATCAATCACGTTCTGGAGCTTGAGAGCGAACGCTGGGTCACGGACGTTGCGATCCTGCCTTTGATTCTGATTCCGCTCGCGTTCGGGCATTCGGTCGTGCGCTATCGCCTGATGGATGTGGACATCGTCGTGCGTCGCGCAGTGGTTTACGCTATCTCGACGCTGGCGATTGCGCTGCTGATCGGGGGCGTGGTGTGGGGCGCGGGCGTGTATGCCCTGGGTGATGCGGTGACGCCGGGTGAGATTACGTTGCGCGTCATTATCGCGGTCGTCGCGATGGCCGTGATTGTGATGATCGCCGCGCCTATAAAAAATTTCCTGCAAGAGAGAGCCGACCGTTACTTTTACGGCGAGACGTATGACATGCGTCAGGGCTTGATGGATTTCGGGCGCACGCTCTCTGCGACGACCGCGCTTGAGCCGCTCTTGACCGCGCTCATCAGTCGCCTGCAACAGGTCTTGAGCGTCAATCGCATCGCCATCTTTATCGAAGATGCGAGCGCGGCTTCGGGCTATCGTGTGGCGCGCGCGGCGGGGCTGTCCGCAGCCGTCATCGTGCCGCCGGATTTTCGAGAGATGATTCGCCGCCGCTCCGCCGAAACGGGCGTCGTGCGCGCGGACGATCTTGACCTGATGCCTGAGACGACAGGCTTTGTGCGGCGCGCTTTACATTACTATGTGCCGTGCGTGGTGCGCGGGCGGATGGTCGCAGTCATCGGCCTCGGGCGTTCTGCGGACGGCGCGCTGCTCTCTTCGGAGGATGTGGAAATTTTGCGCACCGTCTCGGGCTATGTCGCGGTGGCGATTGAGAACAGCCTGCTTTATCAGGAGCAAGAGGAGCGCGCGGCAGAGCTTGAGATGCTCAAGGAGTTTAACGAATCAATCGTCGAATCGGTCAACATCGGCCTGCTCGCGGTTGACCTCGAAGGCCGCGTGACGCGCTGCAATTCTTCGCTCGAAGGGATGCTCGGCATCAGCCGTGATGAAGCCATCGGCAAACACGTCGAAGAGCTTTTTGAGGAAGATTTCGCGGAGACCTTGCAACAGCTTCTGGGCGGCGAGCATTGGCGGCTGACGGAGTTGCGCAACATCTACAAGCTGCGCACGGCGACGCGCACGGGGCGCGCACTCATCCTGAACATCTCGCTTGCGCCTTTGCAGTCCGAATTTCCAGAGCAGACCGGCGCGCTCGTCATCGTTGAAGACGTGACCTCTCGCGTGCGTCTCGAAGAACAGCTCCAGCAGCGCGAAAAACTTTCGAGCATCGGTCTTTTAGCCGCGGGCGTCGCGCACGAAGTCAACACGCCGCTGACAGGCGTTTCGTCTTACACGCAAATGCTGTTGGGGATGCTGCCCGAAACTGACCCGAAACATGCGCTCCTGCAAAAAGTTCGCAGACAGGCAGACCGCGCTTCGGACATCGTCAATAATC
>JACMLC010000429.1 GCA_014379795.1 Pyrinomonadaceae bacterium | reverse complement strand
TATCAATTATCAATTGCCGTTCTCCAGATAGCCCTTGACCGCGCCGTAAGAAAGGCGCAGCGTAAAGGTCGCGTCCGGGTAAACCTTGTCGCCTTCGGTCTCAAATATCGCGCGGGCGATCTTCGAGTAATTGGTGCGCTCGACGCTGGTGACTCCCTCTTCATAACGCTTGCGCACGTCACGTGATTCTTTGTCTATGCTGCGCGCGAGCATGATCATCGGGTCGGTCGAAGCTTCGATGGCTTTGCTGCCGCCAGCCGCGAGCTGTTTGCGAAACTCAACGTCTTTGAGCTTGGTCCCGTCAATCAATTCACCGGCGCGAGCGGCGGGCGTCTTGCCGTTCAAGACTCTCTTTGCCAGCTCGCTGTCCGCGCCCAGCACGTCAACCATAAAGCCGAGCGAAGCGGTCAGTTTCATCTTCTCGTAATCATCATAGATGGGCGCGGGCGAGTAGAGGCCAAGCTCAAGCGATTCGCGGCGCGCTTCCCCGAATTCCGCCAGGCGATCAGCGTTCGGCTTCTCGCTTTCCGCAGCCATCCGCACGAGGTTGCGCGCTAAAGAAAAATACTTGGTATCGAAAGCGGCTGCGGCTTCAAAGAGCCTGCGCTCGCGCTCGTAAGCGGGCTGGCCTTTGCGCCCCTGCGCAATAGCATCCCAAGCGTCTCCGTATTCCTTCTGCCGACGCTGGTCTGAAGCGACGGATTTGCGCAGAGCATCTTCCGACTTGAGCTTTCTCTCCATCAGAGATTTGTCGCGCAAGCCTGCGAGTTGTCCTCTATAAACCTTGATGCTGTTCTGCACACTGTTCAGCTCGTTCTGTGCGCGGCGCGTTTGCTCTTCGCCCATCTCCATATATTTCTTGAGCACGGCCTCTCTGCTTTCGAGCCAACGCAAAACCAGCGGCGCGCCCGTGTCGCGCAGGTATTCCAGATGCCCGACCGTGTTCAGGCGAGCGGTTGAGCCGGGATGGCCTGTGACGAACACCAAGTCATTCTCTTTCGCCCCGGCCTTTGACCACTTGAAATAATTTTCCACCTTGAGCGGCTTGTCATTTTCGTAGACGCGCACTAAGGCCATGTCTACGTTAAAACGCGGGAAGTTAAAGTTGTCAGGGTCGCCGCCGAAAAACGCCGCCTGAAACTCGGGCGCGAAGACGAGGCGCACGTCAGTATATTTTTTGTAGCGATACAAGTTGTAACGCCCGCCCTGAAAAAGCGTGACGACATCCGAGCGCAAACCCGTTGCCTTTAAGGATTCGGTTTCGATGGCGCTGATCTCTGCGCGGCGCGCGTCCGCCGCTTCGGCTGACGACGCACCGGCTTTGACGGAGCCCGTGACGCGATCCGTCACGTCTTCGATGTTCATCAAAACATTGAGTTCAAGGCTCGGAGCCTTCTGTTCTTCGGCGCGCGTGCGCGCTAAGAAGCCTTCCTTACCATAATCCCTTTCGGCTGAGCTGAGTTCGCCGACGATGTCTTCGACGATATGATAATTGGTCAAGACCAGCCCGTCCGGCGAGACGAAAGAGCCTGAGCCGCCGTTGTTGAAACGCACCGATGCCATACGCACTTTGTTGAGCCACGCGTCTGTCACATCGAAGTTGTACTTGCGCTTAATCTCTGCGCGCGGGACGTTATTGAAAAGCCACATGCCTTCGTCCGCGCGAGCCGTTGATAAATTCAGAGCGGGAAGCGCGAATGCCGCCAGCAGCAGCGCGCATAAAAGTTTTCTTAATTTCATCAGTCATCCTCAAAGGGGAAATATTTGTTTACAAGAGAGAGGGAATTTAGACCACACAGTTACCCAAAATGGATGCCTGAATAAGTAACGCGTACTCTCGCTTTGTGTCAAGGCAGTTGGGACGAATGGAGCCGTATCGGGGACGAATCGCAGAAGCTTTTTAATTCTCAAAGAATCCGATGATGATACAATGCGCCGCCTATGTCGAAGTGCCCCTCATGCTCTGTCTCTGTTCCGGAGGGCAACAGCTCCTGCCCGGGTTGCGGAGTTGACCTATCGAGCGGAACGAATCCGACCCTTTTGGAATCCGCCACGCAGCGTTTCTCTACGCCTGCCGGGGCTGCCGGAAGCTTTAAACCAAAGCCCCGAACGAGAGCCAGCGCCAGCTCTTCATATGAATCTCTGGACGGCGCGAGCTTTGTGCCGGGGACGATGCTCGCCGGACGCTATCGCATCGTCGGCCTCTTGGGGCGCGGCGGGATGGGCGAAGTTTATCGCGCGGACGATCTTAAGCTCAGCCAGCCGGTCGCGCTCAAATTTTTGCCCGAAGCTTTAGCCACTGACGGGGCTGCGCTCGCGCGTTTTCATCGCGAAGTTCGCGTCGCGCGCAACGTCTCTCATCGCAACGTCTGCCGCGTGTATGACATAGGCGAGACAGACGGCTTGAACTTTCTCTCGATGGAATACATCAGGGGAGAAGAATTATCGTCGCTCTTAAAGCGCATCGGGCGGCTGCCGGAGGATAAAGCTCTGGAAATCGCGCGCCAGCTTTGCGCTGGGATTGCCGCCGCGCACGACAACGGCGTGCTGCACAGAGACTTGAAACCCGCCAACGTGATGATTGACGGCGAGGGCAACGTGCGCGTGCTTGATTTCGGGCTGGCAGGCATCGCGGATGAGTTCAGAGAAGACGAATTGAACGCGGGGACGCCCGCCTACATGGCTCCCGAACAGCTCGCGGGGCAAGAGGTCACAAAGCAAAGCGACATTTACGCGCTCGGCCTTGTGCTGTACGAAGTTTTTACCGGCAAGCGTGCGTTTGAAGCGCAGACGCTCGGCGAGTTGATTCGCCTGCGCCGGGAAGCGTCGCCGACACAGCCTTCGCATCACGTCAAGGATTTAGACCCGATGGTCGAACGCGCCATCCTGCGCTGTCTGGAAACTGAGCCGCAAGCGCGCCCCGCTTCAGCCTTGCAAGTGGCGGCGATGTTGCCGGGCGGAGACCCTTTGGCAGCTGCGCTCGCGGCGGGCGAGACGCCATCGCCGGAAATGGTCGCCGCAGCGGGCACGGAAAGCGGCTTGCGCCCCGCCCTCGCGGTCACATATCTGGCCGTAGCTTTGCTCTGCCTGTTCGGTATCGTTCTTTTTTCAAAATCCATGATGCACAATCAAGTGCCGCTCGAAAAATCACCGGAGGTGCTCGCAGACCGTGCCACTAGCCTGATCGCCAAGCTTGGCGATGAGGCTCCGCGTGTGGACAGGGTTTACGGTTTTGAATACAACGAGCTTTATCTGAATCATGTGCTGGACAACGACGCTTCACCTGACCGCTGGCAGAAACTAAGCAGCGGTCAACCTGCGGCTATCACTTTCTGGTACAGGCAAAGCCCGCGTTATCTGGTGTCCAGAGATTTTATGAATGTCAGCGCGACCTTCGAAGACCCTCCGCTACAGAATAGCGGTGAAGCCCTGATTCGATTGGACACGCGCGGGCAACTGTTGACGCTGCATGTCGTGCCGCCGCAGCTTGACACTCAAACGCCCGCGCCTGCGCCAGCCGATTGGTCTACGCTCTTCACCGAAGCAGGATTCGATCTCTCGAAGTTCAAGCAGACAGAACCACGCTGGACGCCGCCCGTGTATGCCGACAGCCGCGCCGCATGGGATGGCGTTTATCCAAACCAACCGCAGATTCCGATTCACATAGAAGCGGCGGCATACAGGGGGCAGCCCGTCTATTTTTCCATCATCGAGCCGTGGACTAAGCCTCTTCAATCGCAGCCGCTTCATATCAGCGCGCAAGAGCGTGGCTTCTGGATTCTGATGTTCTTTCTGATTGTCTCGTTAATCGTCGCCGGAGCGCTGCTGGCCCTGCGTAACCTACGGCTCGGGCGCGGCGACCGGAAGGGAGCGTTTCGGCTGGCGCTGTTCATCTTTACGCTGAGCATGATCGGCTGGGTGCTTACGACCAATCACGTTCCGACACTGGGCGGCGAAGTCTTAACTTTTGCGCGCGCGGCGGCGTGGGGATTAATGAAGGCAGGACTGCTCTGGCTGTTCTACATTGCGCTGGAGCCGTATGTTCGTCGTCGCTGGCCGCGCGTTCTGATTTCGTGGAGCAGATTGCTGAACGGGAGTTTGCGTGACCCGATGATAGGCCGCGATATTATGATCGGGGCGATGCTCGGAGGAGGCGCTATTATCACCCACGAACTCGTCCGCTTAGCGCAGGGTTGGATGAGCGGGCGTCCTCTGATACCGAACACGGTTCAACCGGACAGTCTGCTTGGCTTGCGTGGTTTTCTCGCGCTCTTCATCTCCGATGTTCCGTTTGTCGCGCTGGTGCAAATGACCGGCCTCTTGCTCATGCTGCTGCTGCTCACCATGCTGCTCAGAAAGAAGTGGCTGGCAGTCATCGTCTTGTGGCTGGTGTTCGTCTCCGCTTTATCTCTGGCGTTCAGCGACTCTGTGTTCGATCTGGTTCACAAAATCTTGGCTGCCGGAGCATTCATTTTTGTCCTGACCCGCTTCGGATATCTGGCCGCCATCTTCAGTCAATTCTTTCTCCTGAACTCGGAATTTCACCCTTACACCACCGATTTTTCCGCGTGGTATGCTCAGAGCGCAATTTTCGCCCTTGTCATGGCCGTTGCGCTGGTAGTCTACGGGTTCTACATTTCGCTGGCCGGACAATCTTTGTTTCGCGAAGGATTGTTAAAAGAATGAAGGGAGTTCGAGAAGCCTTTGGTTTTTGCCTCGCTCAGCAAATTATTCAAGCGCAAGATGGACAACGAAACGATTGCCCGAAAGTTTTACCGGCTCGCCAATCTGATGGAGATACGCGGCGACGACATGTTTCGCATACGCTCTTATCGCAACGCCGCCGAGACCATCGAGACGTGGCCGACCGCGCTCTCAAAGATTGCGGCGGAAGAGGGAGTGAAAGGCTTGCAGACGCTACCCGGTGTGGGCAAGGCCATCAGCGGCAAGATTGTCGAGCTATTGGAAAAAGGCACGTTCGAGGCTTGGGAAAAGCTGACTGAAGAGACGCCGGAAACCGCGCTCGACATGCTGAGAGTCGGCGGCATCGGCATCAAGACTGCCGCCGCGCTGCATCAAAAGTTTAAGATCGCCTCGCTCGACGATTTGAAAAAATTCGTCGAAGGCGGCGGCCTTGAGATGGTTGACGGCATCGGCGAAAAAACCGCCGAGAGAATTAAAGACAGCATCGCGCACTTCTGAAAGCGACACCTGCATCCCCTACTCTGAGGATGAAAGACTTTGCGTTTTTTTGAGTCTCGTCCTAAAATACCCGTGCTCGCCAAACCGTTTGGTCGCCGCCCAGCAGCATAACTTAAATCACAACTGGCCGACGCCATCATACGTTCTGGATGTTCCCCTGAGTTTCCACAAGCATTGATCTCGTTTGCGTTCACGCACAGTTTCCGGTCACTCACAGGTCGCGTTTAGTCAGGAAGGATTTGCTCCACATGCCCAATACAGAAAAGTCCGAACTTCGTTTCGCTTTGCCGCTCGCGCTCGCCGCATTCTATCTGATGACGATGGGCGTCATCTCTCATTCGGCTTCCGCGCAGTGCAACAGGCCGGGATTCAAATTGAGCTACGGGAGCTTTTCACACTTTCCCAATAAGATGGTCACGGCGGACTTCAACGCGGACGGGAAAGCGGACTTCGCCGCCGCTTCTTTCGGTGGTCAAATCGGAGTCTACTTCGGCACCGGGACGGGCGAGTTTAGCGCGCCGGTCTTTTATTCGGTCGGCAGCTCACTTGATAAGATGCTCACCCCCCACGTCAATAACGATGCCAAGCCCGATCTCATCGGCATCCATAGAACTCCTGGCCCGAACCGCATCGTTTCGGTGCGCCTCAATAACGGCTCCGGCGCATTTGGTTCACCCGTTGACACCACTTTTCCATTAGATGAGGGGACGATACAGATGGCCGATCTGAACGGCGACGGGAAAGGCGATCTGGTCTCCCTGACACCCGGCGGCGGTACCTTGCAGGTGCGCTCTGGAGATGGGCTGGGCAATTTTTCCACAGCGGCCAGTTATCCGACGGCTGGCGCGTTTAGATTCGTGGTCGGCGATTTCAGTGGCGACGGCAAACCGGATGTCGGTGTCAACACAAGCGAAGCCGGGACGGTCAAGCTCAAGTTGTATTTGAACGACGGCTCAGGCGGGCTGGTCGCGGGCATGGAAACCGTTCTCGACTATGCCGGCGTCATCATCCTCGCTCGTGATTTGAACAATGATGGCAAAATAGATATTGCCGGTTACAGTACCTTTGCGGGCAGGGCCTTGATGGCGCTCTTGAATAACGGGAGCGGCGGCTTTACCCGGATGGATTATCCGCTCCCATACAATGTGGTGCGCTTCCGCGAGGGCGATTTCAACGGGGACGGCAAGGTGGACTTGATTGCCGGCGATTCCTTCCCGGTGAACAAATCGTTCACGCTGTATGGCAACGGCACGGGCGGCTTTACCGTGGGCGAGGGTTTCCACGTCAACGTCAGTTGGGCTTCACAAGGCGCTGTGGCGGATTTCAACGGCGACGGCAAATCGGATTTGGTTGCGGCAGTAAACGATGGAGTGCGCGCTTTCTTCAGAACCTGTAACGAGGTCAGCAACACCAAGCGGGTTGATTTTGACGGCGACACCCTGACGGACTTTGCCGTCTGGCGACCGTCGACCGGCGAATGGATCGTAGACCTGAGCGCCGGCAATGTCCGCCACATACAGCAGTGGGGCAGCTTCGGCGATGTGCCTGTCCCCGGCGATTATGACGGCGATGGTAAATCGGACTTCGCGGTCTTTCGCCCTTCGGCGGGCGCGTGGTATGCGCTGCGTAGCTCTGATCTCACTCTGTTGGCAGTCCAATGGGGCGTGAACGGAGACAAACCCGTGCCCGGTGATTATGACGCTGACGGCAAGACCGATCTGGCTGTCTTTCGCCCCGCAGACGGCGCCTGGTATATCTTGAGAAGCTCTGACAATGCGCTCTCGGTCGTCGGCTTCGGGACGAATGGAGACAAGCCCGCCCAAGCCGACTTTGATAACGATGACAAGACGGACATCGCCGTCTTTCGTCCCTCGAACGGCCACTGGTACATACTGAAGAGTTCGAATAGCTCTTTCAGCGCGGTGCATTTCGGACTCAGCACAGACAAGCCCGTCCCGGCTGACTATGACGGAGACGGCAAGGCGGACATTGCCGTGTATCGCCCGGGCGTGGCCTATTATGTTCTGAAAAGCTGGAACAACACGGTGACCGGAGAAGCGGATTCCAGATTTAACGGAACTTCTTCGGCAGCAGATATGCCCGCGCCTGTGAAAAGATGGGACAACTTTACACCTTACCTCTGGCGTCCCGCGAGCCAGATATTCGGCGGTGTGTTTACACAGAGTTTTAGCCAGATTGGGATGAGCGGCGACATCTCCGTCGTGGCTCCATACGTCATCGAATAATAAGACGTTTGTGAGCCATGCAGGCTCTCGAAAGCATCCTGACCGACATTGTTATATCCTCTGCTATAGCCTACAATGCGTAGCGAACGAAACGGCGCAGCAGGTTGCCCTCTCTGGCAATAGAGAATGAAGTGAGCGACACGTTTCATAATAATTTATTTCAATTACTGACGCCTTTCAGTAGTCTCCGCAATCTTTAGCACAGTTTCCGGCTCAACCTACTCAAGAGCCACCCGCAACTTGTTTTTCCTTTCAAGGAGACCTTCGCCATGACTCGGAATGAAAATTCAAAAATACGTTTAATGTTTCTGCTGGCGATGATGCTGATGGCCGCGTCGGGCTTGATAACTCAGACCGTCCATGCGCAGTGTGCAAAACCCGGCTTCAAATTAGCTCACGGATATTTCTCAGCCATCGCGCACCAGACCATTACCGCCGATTTCAACGCGGATGGAAAAGCTGATGTGGCATCCATCAGTGAGAGCGGCAAACTAGCTGTCTACCTCGGTGACGGGTTGGGCAATCTAGCCCCGCCTGCCGTCCATCTGGTCGGAAACGGATACCGTAAGATATTCGCCACCGACATGAATAACGATGGCAAGCCTGATCTGGTCATCGCAGCTAGCCCGACCGTCCCCACCATCAGTGTCTCGGTGTTGCTTAACAACGGCTCAGGCGCTTTTGGATTTCCCATCACGACCACGCTGCAAATCTCTTCTTTTTACTTTGAACAGTTACAGATCGCAGACTTTAACGCAGACGGCAGGGGCGACCTCCTGATCGGCAATCAGGTGAATAACAATCTGGTTTTTCAGATTCGCATCGGTGACGGAGCCGGGAATTTCACGGCTCCGTTCAATTATCAGGTGAACGCTGTTGCCCTCAGATACGTGGTCGGCGATTTCACCGGTGACACCAAGAATGACGTTGCAGTGGTGATAAGTGATAACAACGGGGCATACATGTTCAGGATGTTCATCAACGACGGCTCAGGCGTGCTGGTGCAAGGTACGGACATCGCGCTGGGCGTCGGCATTATCCCGAGCATTGCCAGAGATTTCAACGGCGATGGCACGCTTGATCTTGTCGGTCGCTCTTTTAGCCCTACCGCCGTGACAGTTCTTTTGAATGATGGAATGGGCGGCTATACCAGAACCGATTATCCGCTCTCAATTAATAGTGCGGAAGAGATCAAAGTCGGCGACTTCAACGGCGATGGCAAAGCTGACCTCATCGCCTCTTTCGCAGTCTCTCCCACCACGCCGCAGAATACTTCTATCCTGTTCGGCGACGGGCTAGGCGGCTTTACCAGAACCGATTCTCTGGGACTTTTTTACGGATGGACGAATCGGGGTGATGTGGCAGACTTTAACGCCGACGGTAAGTCGGATGTCGTATTGCCCGGAGGAACAGAGGTCGGCGGATACGGCGTTGTCGTCCATCTCAGAACCTGCAATGCAGTTGAAAGAGCCAAGCGCATTGATTACTTGGGCAACGGAACCCGCCAGTTCGCCCTCTGGCGTCCAAGCACAGGCGAATGGCTGATTACATCCGCCAGCACTAGACAGTGGGGGTTGGGCAGCCTCGGCGATGTGCCCGTGCCGGGTGATTATGACGGCGACGGCACATCCGACCTCGCGGTCTTTCGTCACGGCGTCTGGTATGTGCTGAAGAGTTCGGACGGCTCAGCCCTCGGCCTGCAATGGGGATTGAGCGGAGACAAGCCCGTCCCCGGCGACTATGACGCGGACGGCAAAGTTGACTTCGCGGTGTTTCGCCCCTCCAACGGCGGCTGGTATATCTTGAGAAGTTCGGACAATGCGCTCGGCTCTTATTACTTCGGGATGCAGGGAGACAAGCCCGCGCAGGCCGACTTTGACGGGGATGATAAAACGGATGTTGCGGTCTTTCGTCCTTCGAACGGTTACTGGTACATGCTGAAAAGTTCGGACGGCTCTTTCTTTGCACAGCACTTCGGACTCAGCGGTGACATACCCGTGCCGGCAGATTATGACAGCGACGGCAAAGCAGACATCGCCGTCTTTCGTTCGGGTGAAGCCTTTTATATCCTGCGGAGCTGGAACAATACCCCTGTCGGAATAGGTATCTCCTACTTTACACAGATACCTGCGGGTCAGACCGGTTTGACCCCGACACCGATCAATGCCGGTGACTACACGGATCTGGGTGTCTGGCGTGATAGTACCGCGACTTTTCACCAAACATTCTATATTCAGATGGGCATGAGCGGCGATATACCTGTGACCGCGCCCTATGTCATAGAGTAAGACCAGAGAGCAAAGCTCGACGCCTTAACTTTAGAAAGCGCCAGCCGTTGCGCGACTCGCAGTTGTTTCAAGAGTCGCACAACCGCGCAAGCGCCAACGCAACATCGGTTTTTATTTTTAAGGAGATTCTTATTATGCCTCGCAGCGCAATATCAAAGTTGAGATTAATATTTCTACTGGCGATGCCGATCATGACGGTCGTGTGCTTGATGGCTCAAACCATCAATGCACAGTGCGCCAGACCCGGCTTCAAACTGGCTTATGGAAACTTTTCCAACGCGGCGGAGATGGTCATCGCGCGCGATTTCAATTCTGATAACAAAGCTGACATAGCCACTATCAGCCCTCAGACCGGCAAAATGACCATCTCTCTGGGAGATGGACTTGGCGGTTTCACTTCACAGGCTGTTTATCTGGTGGGAAGCGGATTTTTCAAAATCGTCTCCGGTGACATCAACGGCGATGGCAAACTCGACCTGATGCTGGCTAGCGGCACTTCATCATTTCCAATCTTGCTCAATAATGGGTCGGGCGGGTTCGGCTTTCCCATCAATCTCAGTCTCCCGACATCTTATGAGGATTTGCGGATCATTGACTTTAACGGTGACGGCAAAGGTGACCTCCTGAGCGGCTACAGGATAAGCAATACGCCGCTGTTCCAGATTCGCATTGGTGACGGCGCGGGCAACTTTACCGCCCCGTTCAACTACTTCATTGATAACACGCGCGGCTTTGTGGCTGGCGACTTTAACGGAGACGGCAAAAAAGATGTCGCGGTGATATTCAACGACCCTGCGACCCGGACACTGAGACTGTATCTGAACGACGGCTCAGGCGTCCTCGTCGCAGGCACGCCCATCAATCTCGGCACAGATACGTTGCTTGTAGCGGCCAGAGATTTTAACGGCGACGGTAAGGATGACCTCATCGCAAGGACGCCGCCCACCAACGCCGTCACGATGCTGCTGAATAATGGAAGCGGCGGATTTACCAGAAGCGATCATCCGCTCTTTGCTACTATTAACGAGGTTGCAGTCGCTGACTTTAACGGTGACGGCAAACTGGATGTGATTACGAGCCATTATAATCCTACTAACTCGGGCCTGAATGCCGCGCTCTTGTTTGGTGACGGGCTTGGAGGTTTTACGCGGAATGATTACCAATCAGGGGTGCGTCTGGGGTGGACTTACGCCGGCGACATGGCAGACTTCAACGGCGATAACATGGCAGACATAGTGGTGCCGAACTGGGCTACGTTATGGACGCAGGGCGGCGTGCGCATCTGGCACAGAACCTGTAATTTGAATATCAACACACGGCGCACAGACTATACGGGCGACGGGCAGACCGATTACGCCGTCTGGCGTCCCTCGAACGGCAACTGGATCATCAGGACGCTCTCTGGCTCATATATCACACGCCAGTGGGGCGGAGGCAGCTTTGGCGATGTGCCCGTGCCGGGTGATTATGACGGCGATAATAAAACCGACCTCGCTGTCTTTCGCGCTCCGGCTGGAATCTGGTACGTGCTGCGCAGCTCAGACGATTCTTATTACGGTGTGCAATGGGGCTTGAACGGAGACAAGCCTGTGCCCGGAGACTATGACGCGGACGGCAAGACTGATCTGGCTGTCTTTCGTCCATCCAACGGAGGCTGGTATATCCTCAATAGCAGCAATAACACGCTCAGCTCTCACTACTTCGGGACAGAGGGAGACAAGCCCGCGCAGGCAGACTTTGACGGCGATGATAAAACGGATGTCGCTGTGTTTCGTCCTTCGAACGGCACTTGGTACATGCTGAAAAGCTCGGACGGCTCTTTCTTTTACAAGCATTGGGGGCAGGATGGCGACCGGCCTCTACCCGGCGATTATGATGGAGACGGCAAAGCGGACATCGCTGTTTATCGCGCGGCATCCGCCCTGTTTTACTTGCGCAGTTGGGACAATTCGTCGGCGGCTATGCCGGACTCTGCGTTTTACGGGACGCCCTCGGCTGAAGACAGGCCAGCGCATGTCGGAACTTATGACTTCGCGGAAGTCGTCATGTGGCGTCCTGCCAGTGGCTTCTTCGGAGGCATTTTTAATTCCACTTCGGGACCCGTCGGCACGTTCGGCGACATTCCCGTCACCACGCCATACGTTGTCGAGTAAGACAAGAGAGCGTCAAAGCTCAAACTCTGTTGTGAGATAAAAAGCCGTGCGTGATTCAAAGATGTTCACAGAATCACGCACGGCTTTTTTTTATCTCATCCCAGCCGAAAGAATAATCAAGAGCGGGGGCAAGCCCCTCTTCCCAACCTGCTAATTGGCTTGGCTTGGATGACTCAAACTTAAGTGTCTCATGGTCAGGAAGGCGGGCTTGCCCCCGCTCTTGTCTGTTTTATCCTCAAGCAGTCTGATTTATCCGCGTGGCAACGTTTGACTTGCTTAAAGTGAAAACTGTGCCGCCCTTCGGATTTCTGCTCCATAAAACATCCGCTTCGATGAGGCTGGCGCGGGCGCGGATGTTGGCGAGGCCGCGTCCCAAGCCTGCTTTCCTGTCGCGCGCATCAAAACCGCTTCCGTCATCCGAAAGTTTCAGTTGCAAGAGGTCATCCGTGAGCGAGACCGCGAGACTGACGCGGCGCGCGGCTGCGTGGCGGCAGATGTTGCTGATGGCTTCCTGTATGATGCGATAAATCTGCATCTTGACGGCGGGCGCAAGCTCTATCCTTTCTTCCAAATCCTCTTCACAACTGAACTCGTATTCAAACTTGCAGGACGCGGGCAGGTGCGCGACCGCGTCTGCCAAAGCCCATTCGAGCGCGGCGGCCAGCCCCACGTTCTCCAAAACGGACGGGCTCAGGTCCTCGCAGATGCGCCGTATCTCGTTTGAGACGGATTCGATCTCCTGTCGAAAAACTGCCGGGTCGAGCGCGTCTTTGTTGCCGTTGCTCTTTTCTTCTGCGGGCAGCTTGTCCGTCAAGAGCAGCAGGCGGCGCAAATCCGCCAGGGTCTGGTCGTGCAGGTCGCGCGCGATGCGGCTGCGCTCTGTCTCCGCTTCGTTGGCGAGACGCAGGCGCGCATCCGCCAATTCGTGATTCGCCAGCGCGAGCGCCGTGCCCGCATGAGCGATGCGGCGATGCTCTATGATGGCCCAGATGAGCGCGACGAGCGCGAGCAGCAGCAAGGCAGAGAGCGCGGCTGTCGTCCACGGGAATGGAGCTTTGGCGACGTTGAATTCAAAGCTTAGTGCGGATGAGGCTATTAGATCCGCCGTGTAGGCTTGCACCTCCACGCGATACTTGCCGGGGCGCAAATCTTCCATCGAAAATTGCGCGTCATGCGCGAGCTTCTGTTTGACCAGCTCGCCTTTGTCATTGTAGAGCAGGAACGCATATTGAAATTGTTCGGG
>JACMLC010000428.1 GCA_014379795.1 Pyrinomonadaceae bacterium | reverse complement strand
TGCTGATTCTCCGAAGCGCTCAAAGTGGTTTCTGAAAGTTTTGCTGCTCGCGGGCGAAGCCGTTAAAAGAGAGGCCAGAGCAGCCCACCGGCAAATTCGCCAAGCCATATTCGACTACTCAGTGCAAGTCTAGTTATACTACACGCGTTAGCGAAAGGCTATACCCGCAGAAGCGCGAGATTGTAGAAAAAATCTCCCGCCCTAATTTTTCCGAAGGAGAAATAATAAACCCCTATGGCAAAAGATACGCTGCACAGGGACGTGGTCATCATCGGCTCCGGGCCAGCCGGATTGACGGCGGCGATTTACGCCGCACGCGCAGACCTC
The DNA here is from genome assembly GCA_014379795.1 of Pyrinomonadaceae bacterium. Lineage (GTDB taxonomy): Bacteria > Acidobacteriota > Blastocatellia > Pyrinomonadales > Pyrinomonadaceae > JACMLC01. The sequence goes on along the minus strand of JACMLC010000428.1, from coordinate 2,827 downwards.
AAGCCGCTCGTCATCGAAGGGCCGCAACCCGGCGGGCAACTGACCATCACGACCGATGTCGAAAATTATCCGGGCTTTTCCAAAGGGATACAGGGGCCTGAGCTGATGGAAGAGTTCAGAGAGCAGGCCGCGCGTTTCGGCACTGAGTTTCTCACTACATGGATTAACACGGCAGACCTCAGCAAGCGTCCCTTTACGCTCCACACGGAAGACCATGAGATTAAAGCCGAGACACTGATTATCGCTGCGGGCGCGTCTGCCAAGTGGCTTGGGATTCCGGGCGAAGCTCCCGCGCCCGAAGGGCTTGGCGGCTACGGCGTCTCTGCCTGCGCCACCTGCGACGGCTTCTTCTTCAAGGGCAAGCCGCTCGTCGTCGTCGGCGGCGGCGACACTGCGATGGAAGAAGCTACGTTCCTGACGCGCTATGCTTCGCGCATCACGCTCATACACAGGCGTGACAGCTTGCGCGCCTCAAAGATCATGCAGGAAAAAGCCTTCGCTAACCCGAAGATTGATTTCATGTGGAACACGGATGTCAAAGAGATTTTAGGGTCGAAAGAAACTGGCGTGACGGGCGTCAAGCTCTCTAATAACCAGACCGGCGAGGAGAGCGAGTTCCCCTGCGAAGGCGTCTTTATCGCTATCGGCCACAAGCCCAACACAGACCTTTTCAAAGGCCAGCTTGAGATGGACGAAGTCGGTTACTTGAAGACCGCAGGCCACTCGATGGCGACCAACATTCCGGGCGTCTTCGCCTGCGGCGACGCGCAGGACTCTGTCTATCGGCAAGCGGTCACAGCCGCAGGCACAGGCTGCATGGCCGCCATTGACGCGGAACGTTTCCTTGACAGCCTGCCCGTCCTCGTCCCGACCGGCGAAGAAGTGACCATGGAAGGCGAGCGCGTCTCAGCCGACCACGAGAGCATCACCATGCCCGACGGTGAAGTCATCTCCAACAAGCCTGACGAAAGCGAAGCGGCGCATGGCGATTAAAGACGAATCCACAAGATAAGAGCTAAACATAAATGATGAGAGAGATGCTATTGAAGATGAGCCGTTCAAGGCTCAATAGCATCTCTCTCATCTTTTATCCTTCATTCTGCTTTCCTATCCTGTTTATCCTGTCCATCACTGTTTGAATTACAGGATCACGCGCGCGGGTCTATGTTGTAAGTTTTGATTTTAGAGTTGAGCGTCGTCGCGTTCATGCCTAAGAGTCGCGCGGCGCGGGATTGGTGGCCGCCGGTTTGTTCCAGCGCGCGGCGAATCAAATCTATCTCAAAGCGGCGCACCTCGTCATAAAAGTTGACGCCGCGCCCTATGTCGGGAACGGAAAGCGCGCTGCCTCCTTCGCGCGCGGCGGCGCGGACGGATTGCGGGTCGCTAATCTCCGAGCGCAAACATTCGCGCGTCACCTCGTTGCCGGGAGCGATGACGACCGCGCGCTCGATAGCGTTCTCTAATTCGCGCACGTTGCCCGGCCAAGTGTGAGCTTCCAATAAGGCCAGCACTTCGGGCGCAATCTGCTCAGAGACCTGCCGGTTATTTTCTTCGTTGTACTTGCGTATGAAATGCTGTGCGAGCGGCAGTATGTCTTCGCGGCGGTCTCTTAATGGCGGCAGCTCGACAGGCACTACGGAGAGCCTGTAATACAAGTCTTCACGAAACGCGCCCTGCTTGACCGCTTCTCTTAAATCAATGTTGGTGGCGGCGATGATACGCACGTCTACGCGGCGCGGGCTGGTGTCTCCGAGCGGCGTGAACTCTCTCTCCTGTATCACGCGTAACAATCTGACTTGAGTTTCGGGCGGGATGTCTCCGATTTCATCAAGAAAGATCGAGCCGCCGTCAGCGACTTCAAACAAACCCTTTTTGGCCGCGACCGCGCCTGTGAACGCGCCGCGCGTGTGGCCGAACAGCTCTGACTCCAAAAGCTCTGAAGGAATGTTGGACGAATTGACGGTGACGAAAGGCATCTGCACACGCGGGCTGGATTCGTGTATGGCTTTGGCGATTAACTCTTTGCCGGTGCCGCTCTCGCCGGTGATGAGGACGGTCGAGCGCGCGGGCGCGACCTGATCCACCATCTGAAAAACCTGTTGCATCGCATCGGAACGCCCGACCATCGCGCCCCTGTCCACAGCGCGGCTCATCGCGCGCCTGAGTGTCTGCCGCTCTTCTTCTTTGCGCCGCCGCTTGATGCCTGCCGCGACCGTCGCCAAAATTTGCTCGTTCTGAAAAGGCTTGCGAATACAGCTCAGCGCGCCCTTCTCCCAAGCCGAAATAGCCGTGTCAAAAGTCGCGTAAGCCGTAATCATAATCACGACCGCATCCGCATCCATTTTGGAAAACTCTGCGAGCGCGCGCAGGCCGCCCATGCCGGGCATCGAAACATCCAAGAGCACCACATCGTAAGCGCGCCGCCCGTAAGCCTCTAAGCCTTCCTCGCCCGTCTTCGCCAAATCAACGCGATAGCCTTCCGCCGACAGCAGCGTCTCCAGCACGTCCCGCATGATCTCCTCGTCGTCAACAACGAGGACTGAACCCTTCTTCGCCATTCTTCTTTCCGTTCTAAATCAGATTATCGAAAATGTAACTTATATGATATGCAAATCAAGAGTAGAAACCAATCAACTGTTTTTTTCTTAGCGTACCTTTGCGTCTTTTCTCTTTGCGCTCTTTGCGGTTAAGTGATGATTTAACGCAAAGGACGCAAAGTTTTTCTCGCAAAGAGCGCAAAGAGCTTCTATTCTCGATTTACATATGATGTCAAAAATGCTGTCGCGGGTTTATTCGAGAATGAGCTTGAGCAATTCTCTAGCAGCGA
>JACMLC010000427.1 GCA_014379795.1 Pyrinomonadaceae bacterium | reverse complement strand
GCGCCGCTCTGGCTGGCAGGCATTTTGGGCGCGGGGATTATGGCGGCTGTGATGGCAAGCGATTCACAGATACTCGCGCTCTCGACCATGTTTACGGAGGACATCTTTGCTTTCTACGGAGGCAAGCGGCGATTCGGCGAATCGGTGCAGGTGCAGACGGGGCGCATCTTCGTCATCCTCCTGACAATCTTCGCTTATGCGGTAGCCCTGCGCGCGCCCGAAACAATTTTTGAGCTGGCGATTCAATACGCCTTCTCAGGTTTCGCCGCACTCTCGCCGCTCCTTGTCGCCGCGCTCTTCTGGCGCGGCAGCACCAAGTGGGGCGCGCTGGCTTCGACTCTCTGGACTGCTGCAGCAGTGACAGCCGTCGCCCTCTTTCAACATTTCGTTCCCGCACCCGCACCTGGCCCGACCGCGACCGTCATCTGGTCTCTGGGCGGCACGGAAATCCTCTCGCGCACACCCGGCGGCACAGCCGTCTACGGCTTCATGCCCGTCGTGCCGATGGTCATCATCTCCGCTTTGTTGATGATCGTGGTTTCCAAGCTGACCGCGAAGCCTGACAAAAAGACCGTCGAAAGATATTTTCCGGCTACTGAAGCGAAGGCATAATAAATGTCATGAGAAAGACTTTTGGCGCTCATGCGATGCTACTTCTGCTGCTGGTCTTTTCAATTGTCTACGCTGGAATAACTCGCGCACAGGGGCAAGCCGAGACAGTCTTCTGTCAGGATTTATCGTGGTCGCCGGACGGGCGTCGTCTCAGCTTTTCTGCCAGCCTCAAGGGAAACTTTGACATCTATGTGATGAACGCGGACGGAACGAAATTGAAGGCGTTGACCACGCAGACAGGAACGGACACTTATCCTGCATGGTCGCCCGACGGCAAACTGATAGCGTTCACCTCCAACAGAGAAGGCAACACGGACATCTACTTGATGAAGCCGGACGGCTCGAATCCCGTCCGGTTGACGGATGACCCCGGCAAAGACAGTTATCCTTCATGGTCGCCTGATGGCAAGAGCCTCGCTTTCACGTCGAACCGAACAGGCGTCTGGCAGATTTACGTGATGCAGGCGAATGGAGGACGGCAAACAAAACTCACGGATGGCGCAGCAAATAGCTTTAACCCGTCATGGTCTCCGAAGAATTCCAGAATCGTCTTCGAGTCCGACCGCGACGGCGACAAGCTGGATGAGCTTTATGTGATGAAGGCAGACGGGACAGGATTGGCAAAGCTGACGGACAATACGGCTAACAATGTCTTTCCCGGATGGTCGCCGGATAGCAAGCAGATTATTTTCGGCTCAAGCAAAGACAGAAACGCCAACGAGCTTTTCGTGATGAAAGCGGATGGCTCGAAGCTCAAACGCTTGATAGATATGCCCTCGGTTTTCTTCGCCCGCTGGTCGCCCGACGGCAAGCGCATAGCTTTCATCGCAGGCCGATACCCGGCCTCGGAAATTTATGTGATGAAGTCGGACGGAACAGGTCAAATCAAACTCACCAAACCCGGCTTGCTTTAAGCCTGAATAGATATATCAACCGAAACAATAGAGCCGCCCGTCCTGTGCGCCGACCACGATGCGACCGTTGGCGATGCAATCTTTGGTACTACAAAAGTAAAATATGGATGGCTAGTAAAAGTAGAACAAGGATGTTATATGCGGATGCAGTATGAAGTATAATATTCATTCATGCCAAATGTATTGAGGACAGGCCCATACCGCATCTACTTTTACAGCCATGAGCCTAATGAACCCCCTCATGTACATATTGATCGTGATGCGCTTTCGGCTAAGTTCTGGTTGAATCCTGTGAGTCTTGCGCGTAATCTTGGTTTTAGCGCAAGAGAGTTACGACAAATAGAGCGATTAATTAGAGAACATCGAACGGAGTTATCGGAGGCTTGGGATGGGTATTTTGGCGTTGGCGGCTGATGAACGCGTAGCAGATGTAGAATTCAGCGTTGATGCGTTGAGCGTCGCCCTTATGGACGGCAGGACAATTACCGTCCCGCTTGTTTGGTATCCCAAATTATTGAATGCTACGGAGGCGGAACGGAACCGTTGGCAAATCAGTGGCGGCGGGTACGGAATTCATTGGCCCGATATAGACGAAGATTTAAGTACTGAAGGGCTGCTACGTGGAGCCCCGGCACCTGGCAACCCATCGGCGAAAAAAGCGTCGTGGCATTCCACCACGCAATCCGTGTATCACAACAACTCTAAGTGCACCACCGGTAATAACATTGAGCCTCAATACTGTCAGCAGGGAACAGGGGGAAAGCCTCTTTGTCAAGAGTGCAATCGCCTCAACCAAATTGGACAACAGAACTCAATCTAAAAAATCATCAAATTCTCTTCTAGCCGAAACAATAGAGCCTGCCGTCCTGCGCGCCGACGACGATGCGACCGTTGGCGATGCCGGGGGAAGCAGAGATGGGTGAGCCTGCGTTGAACTCCCAGACCTTCGCGCCGCTCGTTAAATCCAGCGCGTAAAACTTTCCGTCATTCGAGCCGACGAAGACGCGTCCCGCAGCAATCGCCGGAGAGGATTCGACGCGTGCGCGTGTCGGGAACGTCCAGAATTTGCCGCCGGAGCGGGAGTCTATGCAGTGAACCAATTTGTCGCGGCCTCCGACGACGACGCGGACGCCTGAGACGGCTGCGGATGAATAGAAGGGAAACTGTCTTTGCGGATGGCTATAACGCCAGACGACCGTCTTGGCATTGAGGCTCACGCCGAGCACGTCGTTATTGAAAGTGCCGTAGAAAGCAGTCAGGCCAACCACAGCCGGAGACGCGCCCGTGTATGCGCCCGAAGAGATATTAAAAATCTCCTGCCCGTCAGAGATACGTATCGCGCGAAACTGCTCATCGCATCCGGCGATGTACGCGACGCCGCCGGAGATTGCGGGCGTCGCATGAACCTGCGCGTTGGTCTTAAACTTCCAGAGCTGCGCGCCGCTCTGTGCGTTGAGACAGTAAAGATACCCGTCGTAAGAGCCGATCAAAACCCTGTCGCCGTCAACGACCGGAGAAGATTTGATCTCGCTCGCGGTCTTAAAAGTCCAGCGTCCTTTGCCGTCCGAAGCATTGACGGCGTGCAAAACTCCGCCCAGATCGCCCACGTAAATCATGCCGCCCGCGTAAGCCGGAGACGATTCGCCGATGGGCTTTCCGGCGTTATATTTCCAGTAGACAGAGCCGTCCTGCAAATTGAGCGCGACCAGCTCGCCCTTCTGCGAAGCGGCGAAAACCGTTCCGCCCACCACCGCCGCCGAAGACTCTATCGCATCGCCCGCTTCATACGACCATAAAAGCTTTAAAGCCTTTGGCAGGCCGGAGCGCGAGACGCCCGTCAAATTTTGATTGCCGCGAAACTGCGCCCAGTTTTCAGCGGGAGCCTCTTGCGCTTGCAGCGCAGAAGGCAAAAGGTAAAAGGTAAAAGGTAAAAGTAAGACAAATAACTTTTGCAGAAGATTTCGCAGAAGCTGCTGAACAAACTTCTTTTGCCTTTTACCTTTTACCTTTTTACTTGAATTTAGTATGCCCACTCGTAAATCTCCTGTGCTCCGGTTGCGTCCAGTTTTCGGGGATTGAATTTTCCAGTCCATTGCTCTGCGGCTTCTCTTGCGAGCGTTGGGATGTCTGCTTGCGCGATGCCCGCCGCACTGAGCTTTGAGGGCAGTTCGCCAGCTTTGATTAATTCTTCCAGTCGCTCTGCCAGAGCCTTGCTCGCATCGCCGTTCAGCGATGGACGGCGAGAGAAATTCAGCAGCTCTGCATAGCTGGCTTCGACGGCGCAGGCGTTCCAGCGCACGACCGCCGGCAGCACGAGGGCGATTGCCACGCCGTGTTCCGTGCCGTAGCGTGCGGTCAGAGGATTAGCGCAAGCGTGCGTCGCGCCGAGCATGGAATTTTCAATCGCGACGCCCGCGAAATAAGCTCCGAGCTGCATCGCGCCTCGCGCCTCCGTGTCTTCAGGCCGCGAGAGCGCTCGCTCATAATTTGCTTCCAACAAGCGCCACGCCTCGCGCGAGAAAACTTCAGAGAGCGGGTTGCGACGGGTCGTCACATAGCTTTCAATCGCATGCGAGATGGCGTCAAAGCCTGCGGTCGCGGTGACGTGGCGCGGCTGCGAGACGGTTAAAACGGGGTCGAGAATCGCCGCGCGAAACGCCGCATCACGCGCGCCGCAGGCCATCTTGACATGCGTCTCCGCGTCGGAGATGAGCGCGTAGCTTTGCGCCTCGCTGCCCGTCCCGGCAGTCGTCGGGATGCCGATCATCGGCAGCAAGGGTTTTGAAGCCTTGCCGTATCCGAGATAATCCTGCATCCGCCCGCCGTTCGTCAGCAGAAAGTTGATGCCCTTCGCGCAATCCAAAGAGCTTCCGCCGCCAAGCCCGATGATGGAGTCAATGCCCTGAGAGGCCGCGAACGCGCTGCCCGCTTCAACCATCCGCGTGTCCGGATTAACCTCGAAGTCGTGAAAATGGATGACTTCGATTCCGGCTTTTGCCAGCAGCTTTTCCGCGCGCTCGACATGCCCGCAAGCAACGAGGCCGCGATCCGCGACCAGCAGCGTGCGTTTAAATAAAAGCTCGCGCGCGATTTCTCCGAGCCGCTCAATCGCGCCCTCGCCGAACATCACGCGCGTGTGAGATTGAAAGTCAAAGAACTGCATCTGAAGTATTAGGGCTTTGCCGCTCCGCCTGCTTTGGGTGGCGCGGCTGCCGTTGCATTCGCGAGCGCGTAGAGGCGATTGCGCGTTGAGATGTAAAGCGCGCCGTTGGCCGGAACGGGGGTGCTATAGACGGAGCTGTCCATACGCATCTCGCCCAGTTCTTTCTTTACCTTTCCGGTCTGCATGATGATGACATCGCCGTCCTCATCCCCTAGATACAGCTTGCCGTCAACGACCAGAGCCGAACCCCAGATGGCCGCGAGCAGGTCATGCGTCCAGTAAACCTGTCCGGTCTTTGCGTCCAGACAATGCAGGAAGCCGCTGAAGTCCGGCATGTAAATCAGCCCGTCTACAATCGCAGGGGTCGAGATCGAGCGGCGAATCTTGTCATAGTGCCAGACCATCCCTGTCTTGGTGATGTCGCCGCGCTTGGTCGCGTCTATGCAGTACATGTGCCCGATGCCCTCGCCGTGCTCAGGGTCTTGGCCGTTGGCGATGTAGACCTTGTCTTCATAGATGACAGCGGTGCTGATAATCTCGTTGCGCGTCTTAGGCCAGACGGAATCTTTCGGGTTGGTGTCAAACTCCCACAGCTTCTTTCCCGTCAACGCTTCATAGCCGCGTATCCACCCGTCGCCCTGCCCCATCACGACCTGATCTACGCCGCCGATTTTTCCCACCGTCGGCGAAGCCCATTGCCCGTGCAGAATTTTTTCAAACACGGAATTTTCTTCCCACACGAGCTTGCCCGTCTTCTTATTGATAGCCACAATCGCCGGAGCCTTCGGCGCGGGGACATTGACGTGGCTCTCGTCCTGACCGTTAGAAGTGCTGACGTAAATCAAATCGCCGAACGAGACCGGAGAAGAGTTCGCAAGGTTGTGCGGGAGCGAACCGACTTCTTCCATCATGTCGAATTTCCAGACGATGTCGCCGTTAAAATCGCCCGTCAATTTTTCATCCGTCACAGGCCCGTCGTTCTCTTTATCTCTGAACCCTTGTGTGTCAAGACACATCAGCTCCGCGCGATTCGAGACGTAATAGATGCGGTCGCCTTCGACCAAAGGCGAAGATGCCACGCCCTGATAAGGCCAATCGTTGACACGGCCTGCGGCGAGCTTGTCATGCACCATCTGCCACATAAACTCGCCGTCGGATTCGCGGAAAGCCATCACGACGCCTTTGTCGCCCGTAATTTTCGGGTCACGCAAGCCTTCGTTGTTCGTCCCCAAAAAGACCATTCCGCCGGAAACCACAGCGTTGCCGTAAGTCTGCGAGCCGAGCTGCGCCATCCACTTTACTTTCGTCTTCTTCGCCACATCCCAACTCGTCGGCAACCCCTTCATCTTCGAGGTCATGTTGCGGTCGGGCGTCCCGCCCCACATCGGCCAATCACCCGTGCCCGGATCAGACGCTTTAACAGCAAAGGAAAAAGGTAAAAGTAAAAAGGTAAAAGTTAAAACGCATGAAGCCAAAGCTGCTATTGCCCGCCCACGCGATTTGCTTTTACTGAAAACTGAAAACTGAAAACTGAAAACTGCTTTTCTCATTTATTCCCCGTCACCTTTATGTTGTCGAAATAGATTTCCGCCAGAGCGTTGCCGAAAATTCCGGGGCTGCCCTGATGATTGCCGATTGAATCAACGCGCTCGATAGTCCATGCGGCTGGCTCAGCCTCACTGGCAAGCCAGACCTTGCCGCGCGCGCGCACCTTGCCGTCCGGCATGTTCTCGACCATCAACTTCATGCGATACCATGTGTTCGGCTTCCATGGGAAAGCGACGGAAGCCGTGCGCGCTGTCTCAGGCTGCCACGGAGCCAAATCCAGCTTTTGCGAGTTGCCGAACAGGGACAGCACGTAACGCTGCGCGATGACTCCGGCCTCACCAATCTGCCTGCGCTTTTCGGTCGCGTAGATGTCCGCTTCGACCGTGTAGTTAGACAAATCGGACTGTCCCATGTAAGCGCGTGCGCGGCTCAAAAGCGAAGACCCCTCAGTGGTTTTGACCAGCGCCTTGTTGCCATCCACTTCTCGGACGATGTACTTCGAGCCGGTGTTGGTCCAATGCTGCGGAAAAGTGTTGACAGCCATCCCATCAAAATTCTCGCTCCATGGCAGCGGCGGCACGACGCGCACGCGCGCTTCGCCGGTGATGCCGTTGACGGTTGCTTTGACCACACCTGCCTGCGCGACCGCGTCCGTCGAAGCGGTGAACTGCCCGTTCTCGACCGTGCCTTTAAGCTGGTCTAAAGACCATGTGACGGCTGATTCTTCTTTGACAAAATTTCCCTTGTCATCAAATGTCCGTACGCGCAATCGCACGCTCTCGCCGGGTTTGAGAATCAGTTCGGTGGGAATTACCTGAGCGTAGGACGGCGTCCCTTTGGGGATTGGGATCGGGCCGCCAATTGTAGCCTCTCCCTGTGGAGCTTTCTTGCCGATGCAGTACAAATGCTCTTCGGTCGCCAGAAACACACGTCCCTGAGAAATCGCCACCGAGCCGAGTATCTTTTCCGGCAGAGCTTCCGTCCCAAGCTGGTCTTCGTCCAGAATCTCGCAGCCCGTCGCGGACGGCTTGAGGATGAAAAACTTTCCATTCTCTGTGCCGACATAGAGCTTGCCGTCTGCCAAGACAGGCGAAGCCCGCTGAATCGTGCCGAGATTCTTAATCCACAATTGCTTGCCCGTCGCAATCTCAAAGGCCGCGAGGTTCGCGCTGTTGTCAATCTGGTAAAAACGGTCTCCGTCAATCACAGGCGAAGAGAATCCGCCTTGCCATCCCTTGACGTTCCACTTCATCTGCTCTTTTTTTATCTCGCCCTTTGCAGTCGCATCAATCGCGGCGACCATTCCCATCTCGCTTGAATCGAGATTTTCTTCGCTGTGCGTCAAGATAGCTGTCGTGTCTTTGACGACGACGCCGGTATTGAGGCCGCGCTTGCTGATCTCGATTTTCCAGACAGGCTCGCCCGTCTGCGGCTTGATGGCGTGAACGAATCCGTCGCTCGACCCCTGTATCAAGAGGCGCGTGCCATTGATGTTCACAATGATGGGCGCGGCATAAGTCGTGTCATACGGTCTTCTGCCCGGAGTGCTGACCCAGATGGTCTCGCCCGTCTTCTTGTCGAAAGCCATAAAGCGATGCGAGCCGCTTGAATGCGTGCCCCAGCTAAAAGTTGGGCCGCTGGCAATCACCAAATCGCCGTCAATCAAAGGAGAGACAGTGCGCCCGCCGTGCGTCGTCAAGAGGCCAAAGTCTTCGCCGATTGAACGCTCCCACAAAACTTTGCCGTCCTTCGACAAGCAGAGCAAATTCCCGCCGCTGCCGAAGACATAAACATTCCCCGTCGCAGGGTCGCCGACAGGCGAAGCCCAGCCCACACGATGCGGCGGCACATCCGAAAGGTAAACATTAAAGCGATGCTCCCACAAAAGCTTTCCCGTGTTCGCGTCAAAGCACATCACGCGCTCCTGCAACTTCTCGCCTTTGTCTGCGGCGTTTTGCAGGTACACTCTATCTCCCATCACGATGGGCGCAGAGCGTCCGCCGTATGGAGCTTTCCAACTTAAATTTTCTCCGCTTGGAGACCACTTGGCGGGCAAGTTCTTTTCCGCAGAGATGCCATCGCGCGCGGGGCCGCGCCATTCAGCCCAGTCCTGCGCCTGCGCCGTCGCCGTCGCCAGCAGCAGCAGCAGAGACGTTAAGAGCGTTATCCGTTTCGGAATGAAGGCATTTATCATGAGCTTTACCTGTCACGCATTCTAAAGTTGAAGATAAAAAAAGACCACATCGTAGCCATCAGATGCAAACAAGAATACAATGGAAAAGATATTATGGCTCTATCGGAAATGAAAGTGTTGTAAAAAAACG
>JACMLC010000426.1 GCA_014379795.1 Pyrinomonadaceae bacterium | reverse complement strand
TCACACGCGATAACAGAGAAGCTGGTCAGGCTTTATAACTGGGTCTTGCGGCACAGGCAGCACTGGATGAAATATTTCTACTGGGCTGTCAATCGCTTTCGCCCGGAAACGCGCGAATTTTTCTACTCACGCTCAATCGGTTTTGTGACAGAGTTGTTCGAGCGTTGGTGCCCGCATGTCGTGGTCAGCGTGCACCCGCTCACACAACACGTGTTCGCGCGCGTGCTTAAAGAGTTGAAGCTGGCAGATAAAATTCCTCTGGTGACGGTCGTGACCGACCCGTGTTATGGATTCTGGAAGGGCTGGGCGTGCGATGATGTGCGCCTGTATCTGGTCGCCAGCGAAGAAGCGCGCCGGCAGCTTATTGATTACGGCGTCTCGCCTGAGCGCATCAAAATTTCCGGGATGCCTGTGCATCCTAAATTCGCTTTTCCGGGCGAGCTGGCTGCGCAGGCCGCGCGGCGCGCGCTCGGGCTTGATGAAGAAAAATTTACGGTCTTCGTCAACGCAGGCTGGGTCGGAGGCGGCAACGTCCCGCAGATTTTCCGCGAGCTGGTCAGAGGCGAGCTTGACGTGCAAGCAATTTTCCTCGCAGGGAAAAACGAAGAGTTGAAGCTCGAAGTCGAAACGCTCGCCGCCAGCGCTAAGTTTCCCGTTAAGGTGATTGGCTATTCGGATCATGTAGAAGAATTGATGGCGGCTGCCAACGTGATGATCTCCAAGCTCGGCGGCCTGACGACTTTCGAGGCGCTCGCGTGTCGCCTGCCGATTATCGCGGACGGGACGACGCCCCCGATGCCGCAGGAAGCGGGCGCAGCTAGCTTGATTGTCAAACGCGGCGCGGGCGTCCTGCTTGAGCATGCTGCGGACATCGTGCCTGTAGTCAGGCGCATGATGGAAGACACGCGCCACTACGCAGCCATGCGCGCCGCCACAGTCGGTTTAGCTATCCCGAACGCGACGCGATATATCGTAGAAGAGATTACGGCATTGATTCCGGCACCGGTGATGGCGCGCGAAGAGCCTGTGCTGGTCGAGTCGCGCACGGCTTAAAAGCGGTGATAAGTGATAAGTGATAAGTGATGAGATAAAAACTCTTTCTTATCACTTATCACTTATCACTTATCACTGTTTTGCTGTTGACGTTTGCGCTTTGTTCGGGATTTAATCTCAGGCGCGATAGCGAATCAGTTTTTATCACCTTGCCCGCTTTCGTCTTGTCGAAGCGGGCTTTTTTTGGAGACATAGACCTGTGAGTCTTTTGCTTGAGGGGAAACGCGCCTTTATCACTGGCGGCACGCGCGGCATCGGGGCTGCGCTCTGCGAGGTCTTTGCGCGCGAGGGCGCGGATGTGGCTTTCAACTACAATTCGCGCGATGATCTGGCCGAACAGACTAAAGCCAAAATCACAGCGCACAAACGCCGCGCACATTCCACTAAAATCTCTGTCGTTGATCGTGTCGGTTTGAAGAAGCTGACGCGCGAGTTGATTGAACTGTGGGGCGGGATAGATATTTTAGTTAATAATGCTGCTATCAATCGCGGCGATAGCTTTGCGACGACGACAGACCGCGCTTGGGATGAAGTCATCAATACCAACGTCAACGGCTTGTTCGCCGTCACCAAGCCTATTTACAAGCAGATGATTCGCCAGCGAAAGGGAACGATTCTCAACATCACTTCTATCGGCGCGATTCGCGCGTTGCCCACCGCCGTGCATTACGCGACCTCGAAAGCCGCAGTCATAGGCTTTACCAAATGTCTCTCGCGCGAGGCGGCGACCTTCGGCATCACAGTCAATGCCATCGCCGCAGGGATTTTCGATACAGACCTCGCGCACACTTTGCCGGATCGCCTCTTGCAGATGCACGAATTCTGGGTTGCGCGCGGGCGGCTCGGACGCCCCGAAGAGCTGGCCGAATATGCAGCCTTTATGGTCAGCGACCGCAACAGTTATATGAACGGCGAGGTGGTTATTGTAGACGGCGGCGCAGTGACTTAAAAACTTTCGCTGTTTGGAACTGAAATTGAATTTCATTGTTAAGTAGTTGAATTGAAAAGACTTAGCTTGACAGGGCGTCTCTCCGGGGTTATCATGCGCGCATTAACTTTAAGGGTGTTGGCGGCAAAAAGGGAGGCGATTTTATGGCTAGAGCTGAATTGATTGAAAATCTGAACCGCGCTTTGAGTCTGGAGCTGGCGTCCGTGATTCAATACACGCAGCACAGTTTTCTGGTGACGGGAACGGAGCGCGAAGTTTATTGCAAATACTTTCGCGAGCAGGGCGAAGAATCGCATGGGCATGCGATTACTGTTGGCGACAAGGTGGTCGCGCTCGGCGGCGTGCCAACGGTTGAGCCTTCGATGATTCGCCAGTCAACGGATTTGGCGGAAATGCTGCGACAAGATTTAGAGCTTGAGCGCGAGGCGCTGGCGGCTTACTTGGCTGCGTGGGAGGCGTGCGGCGATGAGGATAGAGCAGTACGTTTTCAGCTTGAAGAGCGTATCTATCAAGAGCAGCTCCACGTAGACGAGCTGTCAAAGCTGACCTCAGAACGCAAAGCCGGTTCGGTCAAAGAGAAGATCACGCTCCGGCAGGTCAGCTAAAAGCCCAAAACCGTTTCACACAGAAAAGCCGCAGGCAGGGAATCACATCTCTGCCTGCGGCTTTGTCTCTTTCGCTGAAATTTTTTATGCGAGCGTCGGCAGTTGTATGACCTGACCCATCGTTGCCACCTGTCCTCCGGCGTCTGCGCGCTGGCGATTGATGCGCTGGCGCGCGACTGCGAGCGCGTGATGCAGGTCGTCTAATTGATCACCGTCTAGATGAATCGTCTTCTGGCTGCACCAGCCTAGCCCATCCGTCCAGGTCGAATAACGCAAGGCGACACGCGAAACGCCCTCGCCCTGTTCCAACAAGACTTCGACGCGCTGGTCTTCGCGGGGGGATTGGAGAATCTGAACTGTTGCGGTTTGACTGCTTGACACTTGCTGGCTCCTGAAAAACTTAAGGGTTTTGGCTCAATTCGTTGCATTCTTGCGCGCGGCGAAATTGAAAACCAATTTCAATTAGGATTATGCCAGTGATGCCTCTTTCCTGTCAAGCAGAATTTTTATCGCCGGGATTTTCCAAAGCTTTGAGGCGCGATTCGAGCGAGCGAATAGTGCGCGCCATCTCCGGTAATTTCCTGATAGCCGCCATCGTGCGCAGGGAGTCGCGGTGGTCAAAGGCCGGGATTCCGCCGGAGAGGACTTTGCCTTCGGGCACATCATAAAAGACGCCAGCCTTCGCCATCAGCACGGCGTTGTCTCCGATTTTGACGTGGCCGCCCACGCCGACCTGTCCCGCCAGAATCACGCCGCGCCCGACCTGCGTGCTTCCGGCCAATCCAACCTGCCCGCAGAGCAAAGTGTTTTCGCCGACTGTGCAGGAATGCCCGACCTGCACCAGATTGTCCAGCTTCGCGCCGCGCGCGATGCGCGTCTCGCCGACAGAGGCGCGGTCAATCGTCGTGCCTGCTCCGACCTCCACCTCATCTTCAAGAACCACACGTCCGGTCTGCGGGATTTTTAGCCAACGCCCCTCTTCATCCTTCGCATAGCCGAAGCCGTCACAGCCGACCACAACATTGTTATAAACAACCACGCGCTCGCCAATCTGCGTGCGCTCGCGGATTGAAGAGCCGCTGTGAATGATTGAATCAGAGCCTATCTGCACGTCTTCATAAATCGTGACGTTCGGATGAATGCGCACGCGCGCGGCGATGCGTGCGCCGCGCCCGATGACCGCATTCGCTCCGATCCACACATCAGGCGCGACTTCCGCCGCCGGATCAATCACGGCTGTTGGATGGATAAAAGGTTCGAAGGCTGGTTCGGGATGAAAAAGTATCAGAGCGCGCGTGTAAGCCAGATAAGGATCGCCCGCACGAAGAATAGAAAGGTCACGGTTAATCTCGATGCCTTCGGCGAGAAAGATTGCAGAAGCATGCGTCGTTTCCACTTGCGAGGTGTAACGCGGATTAGCCAGAAAAGTAATCTGTCCCTCTGCGGCGATGTCCAATCCAGCCGCGCCGGTGATTTCCAATTCAGCATCACCCTCAACCTGCGCACCCGTTTTTTCTGCGAGTTCGGTAATTTTCATAAGCCTCAGTTTAGCGCACAGAAAAATAAGTCCCAAGTCCCAAGTCTCAAGTCCCAAGTTAAGAAAATGTCTTTGACTTGGGACTTGGGACTTGAGATTTGGGACTTGGGACTTATTTTTCTGTGCGCTAAACTGAGGCTTATGAAAATTACCGAACTCGCAGAAAAAACGGGTGCGCAGGTTGAGGGTGAT
>JACMLC010000425.1 GCA_014379795.1 Pyrinomonadaceae bacterium | reverse complement strand
GCCCACGCCCGCGACCGTCATAAGCTGCGCCACCGTGACCGCCAGATTCAGGAGCAGCCCGGCAACAAAAGCATATCCGGCAACGCGCTCGCGCAACGCATGACCGACCAACGCGAGAGCCGCGAAGAGGAGCGGAACCGAATAAGAGATGACCGTTCCGATTTGATAAAAGAATCCGGCTGAAGACCCATGTACGGGCATGTATTCAAGAGCTTTCAAGACCGGGAAGATGGTCAATGCCAGCAACGGCACGAGCGTCAAAATCAATAGCATCACTCTCAACATAAGAGCGATGCTATCCGTCCCTTGATTCAACTCCGGCAGGCCGTATGTCTTGAGCTGTCCGAAAATTTTGTCGCGCCCCCAGAGCGGAAGCGAAACGAGCATCAGAAAGATTGCGGCCAGCCATCTCCACGCCGAAGCGGTCGCAAACTCCGTCTCCCACCTCGCAGCTAAGAGCGGAACAACTGTCGAGAGAGCCAGCAACGCTCCCATCAAATAAGCGACGCGCCGCCGCTCCCAAAAGCTCGCCAGCATTGAAACCAACAGCAGTGCAAGCAAAATCCACGCGCCCGTGCCGTAAGCGTGCTCGTGCGGAAAGCGCGCCAGATTCCAGACCGACGCTGCGCCCCCGCGTATCGTCAATTCGAGCTTGATGCCATGCAGCGCGCCGTAAATTCCCAACAGGACAAAGCCGCATAGCACAGCCCAGGTGACTATTTGATCAAACGAAAGCTTGCTCGAATTTAGATAGCCCCATGCTGCGCTGACGAGCCGCGACTCTTCCGGCTCATCACTAACAGCATCCCTATTAGCATCACTGCCAGCTTCGCTCTCAACCGTCTTTGAAACTTTACTTCTGACAAAAATGCGCAGCGCGATCCACGCGAGGCCAAGCATGACCAGCACGCTCCCCTGTATCTGCAAGCTCCACGGATGCAGCCACGCGCGCGGCACATAGGCGTACCATTCATACCCTTGCAAACCGAGCTTGACCGTCAGCAAGACCGCGCACGTCAGGGCAACCTGCATCGCGATAAAAAGAAGTTGCGAGCGATTGAGCCATAGCAAGATCAGCCAGATAGCCGACAGCCAGAACAGACGCTGCGCATAAATGCCGGTCGGTTGCCACCTGTAGGAGAAGAACATAGACAGGACTGCAACGCCGGAAGCGATGAGCGCGGATTTATTCAGAGGCTCTGCGAAAACGCGCCGCATCACCTCGCCCTTGCGCCAGCAGGCGATGCTTGCGATTGCCGCCAAGCTCGCATGTGCCAGCAACGCCGCCTGCCACGGAAACCGAATCGAGAGCCATCCGCCGAAAGTTTGCACGAGCGTCATCAACAGGATGCCCGAGCCGATCCATCCGAAGGCTTCATGCCTGCTGCGCCACGCGCTCCAGAAAGCTCCGGCTGTCAGCACAGCATAAATCGGCGCGATGTAATGCGGGTCGCCAATTCCTTCGAGCCGATAGACGCTCGCGATCATCAGGCACACCGCGCCGACACCCCATGCCGCCATCAAGTAGTATCTCGCAGCCGCCTCTTGCCTCTGTTTTCTTAAAACCTCGGAAGCCGCGATGAACAAAGCGAAGACAAACGCCATCGCCTGCCCGCTTTTAATCGTCAGCAACTCGCGCATGAGCGATGTGTGTCGCGTTGATTGCCACTCGACCTCGCCCGTCGCCGCCAGAATGGTCACGATAAAAGCCAGCGCGAAACTGAAAGCCGCAGGCAGATGCACGCGCGGCTCTTTGAATACGTGCGCGATGCCCGTGAAGATGACAAAAGCAAAGGACGCAGCGAGGACGACGCTGGCAGGATTTGGAAATGAGAGAAAGATGCCGGAGAGCGCGAGCGCGACGCCGATGAGCGCGATGCTCGTTCCGGCTGTTTTGGAGGCAACGAGTTCCCTGCCCTTGATTCTCTGCCAGAGCAGCAAGCCGCTCGCAAGGATTGGCCCACCGCCGAGCGTCAGCAGCGGCGCGAGGTGCATCAGAGTGTTCGCAGTCTGCCCGGACTTGTAGCTCAACAATCCGAGCGGCAACAACGCCGCGAACGTGCTTGCCCCGAGCGTGATAAAAATCGTATTGGCAAGCCCTTCATCAATCTCTTCCGTGTGCGCGACGCGCCGCAGCATCCACGCCGTCGTCGCCACAAAACAGATGAGCGGAAACAATCCCAAAACCAGCAGACGCTGCGGCGGCATCCCGGCATGAGCGAAATGCCAGATTATCAGTTGCCCGACGCTTGATCCGAGCACGCCGAAGACGAGCAGGTGCGGCCACGCGCTCGTGATAATGCGACCCGCGAAATAGACAAGGCAGAGAAAGAGCGCGGGCGCAATCAGCTCGCTCGCGATGATTGCCCATCCCGGCGGAATGTTGCCTCTTGAGACGGCTGCGATGGCGAGAAAATTCAGAGGGACCAGCAGCGTGGCAATCGTCAGAATGCCGCGACTCGTCGTCGGCAGTTTCCAGCGATGCTCCGTATAAAGTCCGACGCCAAAGAGCAGGGCTGTGACGCTCGTGAAGATAAAAAATTTCAGGACGGGGATGCGCGAAATCTCTGTCCAGAGGCTGATGACCAGCGCGGTCGAGCAGCCTATGATGAGCAGGCCGCCGACGATCTCGCCCCAGCGAATGTTGCTCTGCTCCATAAAAGCCGCGAGGACTTCTGACAAGGGCTTGCGCGGCTTGCGCGGCGCAACCGGCTCAAACTTTGGTCGCGGCGGCTCATATCGCGTGCGCTCTCCGGTGCGCCCTATCTCTTCAGCCCACACATGTGTCTTAACAGCATCCTTCTCAAACACAGTCTCGCTCACGGGAATCTGCGTTGACGGGCGCGGTTCATCCGTGCGGCTCACGCCCGTGACGACAGGCGGCGTCATCGGAGTTTGCGGGGGAATCGGTTCGGGCGGAACGGATGTGGTTGGCGTCGGCGTTGTCACTGAAGCGGGCGGCGGGGTGACAGTTGGCGGGCGAGCAGGCTGCGGCGGCGGCGGAGCGTGTTGCGTCGCATATCCTGCGGCGGACGCCCCCAGCCGTTCTCGTTCCAGCTCCAGGGCGCGCATCAATTCCCGAAAAGACTGCTCTGTGATTCTTCCCTGCCGGTGCAAGCTCTGTAAGTGCCTGTGGGTTGCGCCGATCTCTTTCCACAATTCGGCGCGTGCCTCTGAAGGCTTGCGCCAGCCGCACACTGTGCAACCCTCCGCCTGCCTGTGCAGCAGCGCGCTACAGTTTGAGCATCTGACCAAATTAAGGCTTTCAATTTGCGGAGGCTCTGAGAGGCCGAAAAGATTTCGGAAGAACCAGGCCAGCGCGAGCCAGATGCCGTGACCGATTAAGGTCACGAAGACAAAGACGAAGCCGAGAAAAATAAGGAAGACTAAAATGTCCATCGCTTAACCGGCGAGCGGCGGGCCGTCGTAGATGACATCCCATCCATTCTCGCAGCTCGACCGGAGCATGTTGATGAAACCGCGTCGCGCTTTCCGGTGGTCGTCCCAGCGCGAGGTGTGCGGCTCGCCCGTGCGCGGGTCGAACCTTGCGACCTGTGCGAACTCCGGCGCGACGGCCAGACCGATAACGCCCAACAGCTCGCCCTTTACCATAATGGCTGTGCGGATACTCAATTCGGACAATTCCATCTCACTCATGTTTTCATTATACCCAAAGCCATTGCAGCCTTGTACTTGCGGCGCGAGTCGGCCTCTGCCGTGTGCAGAGTTTGACAGCATCACGGCTGCGGGCTACCATGCGTCATTCGCAAGGGAATATTCATTTAATGCTCTTCATTTGACAAATACCGTGTGAATCTTAAAAGGCTCAAGAGACGAGCGCGTCTTTCCTTTTACCGTTCACCGCTGGCAATTCGACTGAAATGGGATTCGCAACTACAGCTATACACGCAGGCAATGAAGCAGACCCGACGACCGGCTCTGTGACAGTGCCGATTTACCAGACTTCAACCTACCAGCAGGACGGACTCGGCAAGCACAAGGGTTTCGAGTACGCGCGCACGCAGAACCCTACGCGGATGGCCTTAGAGCGCAATATCGCTGCGCTTGAAGGCGCGCGTTTCGGTTACGCTTTCGCTTCCGGCATGGCAGCCATTGACGCGACCATGCGCCTGATTAAAGCAGGCGAGCATGTCATCGTTTCCGACAACACCTACGGCGGCACGTTTCGCCTCTTTACGCGAATCTTGCAGAACTACAATATCGAATTTGATTTTGTAGACACGTCCGATGCCGGAAACGTAGAGGCCGCCATCAAGCCTAACACACGCATGGTATTTGTCGAGACGCCGACCAACCCGGTGATGATCGTCACGGACTTGCAGGCCGTCTCCGATGTCGCGCACAGGGCTGGAGCGCGCGTCGTCTGTGACAACACTTTTATGTCGCCTTACCTGCAACGCCCACTGGAATTCGGCGTTGACATTGTCGTGCATTCGACGACTAAATATCTGAACGGCCACTCGGACGGAGTCGGCGGCATCGTCGTCCTGAATGATGAAGAGGATGCTAACTGGATCGGCTTTGTGCAGAACAGCGCGGGCGCGATTCTCTCGCCGTTCGATTCATGGCTGGTCTTGCGCGGGACAAAAACCTTAGCGCTCAGGATGGAGCAGCACGACCGCTCCGGGCGCGCCGTCGCGGCTTTTTTAGAAGAGCATCCGAAGGTGCAAAAGATTTATTATCCCGGCTCGCTCTCGCATCGCCAGCACGATCTGGCAAAACGCCAACAAAAAGGTTTTGGCGGGATGGTGGCTTTTGATGTCGGCAATTTGGAGAACGCGCGCACCGTTTTGGAATCGGTCAAGCTCTGCACCTTAGCCGAAAGTCTCGGCGGCGTCGAGACTCTGATTTCCCATCCGGCGACGATGACACATGCCTCCGTGCTGGAAGAGACGCGCACGCGCCTCGGCATCACGGACGGCTTAGTGCGTATCTCCGTCGGCATCGAAGACACGGATGACATTATCGCTGATCTGGATCAAGCGTTAGAAAAACTGTGATAAGTGATAAGTGATGAGTAATAAGAAAAAGCTTTTCTCTTATCTCATCACTTATCACTTATCACTTATCACCTACTTATGATTATTGAGCTTCACGCAAAATCCGATGTCGGGCGTGTCCGGCGCGGCAACGAAGATAATTTCCTGCTCCTCGATCTAGCCACCGGCAAGACATGGACCGGCTCGGACGGCGCAGAGCCGCCTGAGGATTTGCGGCGCAT
>JACMLC010000424.1 GCA_014379795.1 Pyrinomonadaceae bacterium | reverse complement strand
GCTCTACGACGACCAGTACACGATTGCGGGAGCGAAAAAGAAATTGGCGTCGGAACTGCGCGGCGCAAGCAAGCTCAAAGTGGTGACGCCGGAAATGAGCGCGCAAGCGCCGATGAGCGCAACGCCTGCACAAGCCACATATCCTGCGCCTGCCTCGCCGCTGACGGAAGCGCAGGCTCTGGTAAGCGAAGCTCAAACAGTTGCCGCCGCGCGTCCTTTGACCGAAGCCGAGCGCGATTCCGTGCGCGATCTGGCGAAGCAGTTGCGCGAGCTGCTCTCAATGCTCGACGCGGGCGAAGCCGAGCTGCGCACACACGGCAAATAGCATCCTTCTCATACGCCATCAATCCACGCACTGCATTTGACAAAACCTGTTTTCCAGAGATACTAAAGAAGCTGTAACGGGACGTGGCGCAGCCTGGTAGCGCGCTTCCTTGGGGTGGAAGAGGCCGTGAGTTCGAATCTCGCCGTCCCGAAAATTCAGGGCTTCCGGCCACAAGCGCCGGAAGCCCTGTTCTCTTGCTATTCGTCTATCAGACCCGGTCTACTCCTTCACAAAGTAGAGCGTCTTGTCCCCGCGAGGCAGCTTCATGCGTGTATCGCTCTCCAGCGAAAAGCCTTCCTTCGTAAAGTCTTCCAGCTCGCCCTCCGGATAGAGCTTGTCATTTCTAATGCTGTACTTTCCGGTCATGGATGATGAGGAAGGATTTTTCGTCTTCTGCGCAGCGTAAGTGCCGTCTGCCTTGAAGGTAATCGGCCCGCCGCCGAAGTCTGTTCCCGGCGCGGTCACCCATGTGCCCGTAAACCTCTCTTTGATCGTCAACTTCTTCGGCGTTGAAGAGTTGTCGTTATCGTTTGTATTCGCGGAGTTATTCGAGTTGTTGGAGTTGTTCGAGTTATTAGAATTGTTGCTATTGGAAAATCTCTCCGCGAGATTACAGAGCGAGAGCGAGAGCATAAGGCAAACGAGGGCAGCAATTGATTTCATGTTCAGGTCACGCTTTCCACAGGCAAAGGGTCATAGAGCGCGTCAAGCTTAGTGAAATGCCGGTCAGGCGTCAATTTAATTCCGCGCCCACGCCGGAATAATTTGCCCCATAGCATAAATTGAGCAGTGATTTTTATTCGCTCAAGTCTGCGATGACAATCTCCGAAGTGAGCGTTTTATGCACAGGGCATTTGTGCGCGATCTCTTGGAGGCGTGCGCGCTGCTCATCCGTCAGGTCGCCCTCGACCGTGACGGCGCGCTCGATGCGATGGACATAGCCTTCTTTGCTCTCGGTACATTCGGCGCAGTCTTTGGCGTGAATCCGCTGCTGGCTGAGGCGCACTGTCACGCGCTCAAGCGGCCACTGTTTGCGCTGTGCATACAAAGTCACGGTCATCGAGATACAACCGCCGAGCGCGGCCAGCAACAGCGTGTAAGGATCAGGCCCCGCGCCGTCGCCCCCCAAGTTTGCAGGCTCGTCAATCAACAGCGTTTGATTGTCGCCGTAACGAACTTCGTTCTGTAGCTTCCATGTCGAGGTGACGATAACTTCACTCATCTTTTTCGCCTTCCGATAAAAATTGTTTGAGAGCGCGAGATTACATTCAGCGAGGGTTTTAAGCGCGAGTCACGATAGCGCGTTTCGCG
>JACMLC010000423.1 GCA_014379795.1 Pyrinomonadaceae bacterium | reverse complement strand
TCATGCGTCCGCCACATAGACCACATGCCCGAAGCGAAGTGGGGATAGAAATGGCAGTGAAAAATCGAGTCGCCCACCACCTTGTTGCGATTGCCGCTGCCGTTATAAACCATCTCCAATGTATAGCTGGCGCCGGGGCTAATCATCTGGCTATCCAGATAGCTTCCCTGATCGCTGTTCGGAGATTGCAGCCACTGGTGCGCGTGCTGGTGATGAACATGGCTGACGCCGGTTCCGCCATGAAGAATCCTGAATTTAACGTGGTCGTTGATGTAGCTGTGATAGACGTTTGAAGGGTCATCCGGGAAGTACGCGACGGTGGCCTTGACTAAAGGCTCCATCGTGTAGGGAAAGCCGCTGGCGGGAATCCGCTTTCCGGTACAGGGCGTGTTATTTTTGAAATTGTTGAGGAGGCCACAGGGCGGCTCAAAAACGCCCGTCTCCCCCAGCTCATTAGAGTTCGCCGGGTAGTTCACCAACATCGCAGGGTCTCCGACCGACCACGCGCTGAGGAAGAACTCTTCAAACTTGCAATCTACGCAATCTGCCATCGGGCCGACGCCGATGCGATTGGCATAGACTTCGGCGGCAATACCGCCTGTCCCATAGTTGATGGAAAAAGCATCTTTACCGGCAGCCAGCGTGCCCTGTAACCCATCCGGACCGCTGTCGTTGAACACAGGGAACGCCTGCGCGGTGACGGCATTCATCATTTCGTGATAGATGATCGTCACTTCGCGGTAGGGTTGTTTCCTATCTGGCGAAGCCGGATTTTTGCAAAACAGCGGGTCTACGATTCCTGATGTCGCGTTACAGGGAAGCTCCGGTTTATTCGGATTCCCGTTAAGGCCGGGAAATCTTCCGGCGTTCGGGCCGGTGATGATGGCCGTCAAATCGCTATGCACAATCTGATTCTGCGCATTGAGCATGTTCAGGATGGGCTTGCCTTTCAACTCTGGAATCGGCGTCCCATCGGCGCGCTTATCCGGGTAGACGGCATCGTAGTTGATGAGCGGATGGTTATCTAAAGTATTCAAATAACCGCCCGGCTTCGTGTTGAGGACTTTGACCTGTTTCGTGATTCCCGTTTTGACGTTTTTGATACTCAGGGTGCAGGTCGTCCCGGGGAGGCAGCTCGGGCTGAGCGTCGCGTTCGCGGGCAAGCTGTTGGCATTGTAAGTGGCGAGAAGTAAATCGTCAGCCGTGACTTGGCTGCGATACCACATGGCTCCCGCAGGTTGAACATTCATCGCGCCAAACAACCCGCGCATGAGTTGGAGACCTTGTGTGCTCGAATCTCCCATGGTGTAGAGCAGAAAGGTTCCCTCTTGCCTCGCGAAAAGCTTGTACTGTTGCGTGGACGGAGGCATAGGAGAAACGGGAGGCGGAGTCGTACTCGCAAGGCTGGAATTATTTTTGCCCACGAACGAGCCGTCGTCCGTGCTGCCTGCGAGCCATTCCATACCCTGAATGTGCAAAGAGACTTCCGTGGTGCCTACAGGCTGACCGTTAGGCGCTTTATTACTTGCGAATTTGACCGGAGGTATCGCATTCGTAAAGGTAATCGTCAGACAGTCTCCGACGTTTGCGCGCAACACGAGCGGGCGTGGCCTCTTACCGGGGCGGAGCCGGATCTGACTGCCTGACTGCACCGTGTCGCTTTTGAGCGCAAAAACAAATCCATCAGGGACCGCCGCTCCCAAACGATTCAGCATGATCGGTTGGGGCAAGGCCATCACTTCGGCGCTAATGTTTCGATTGCACGGGGGGACAGGCGATGGCGTCGGCGTCGCCAGCGGCTGCGGCAAAGTCGTGGGCTGACTCTTCGACGGGTCGGCTGTCACGCCCTTCGCATCAACTTCAGATTTAACTGAATCCCCCACGGCTGCCGTCGTGCCAGACTCGGACTTGACCGCTGTGGTATTCGTACCGGGCGTGCCGGCCCCGGGTTCCGCCGGACTCGCTTTCACACTCAGTTGGGCTGTAGATTCGTTTGGCGTTTGCGCCCCTGCCAAGCCGGATGTCAATAAAAGTAAAACAAGCGCTATCGGGAAGCTGGCGAAGTTAGTGAGTGTCCTGTTACGGCCTAGCATGTTTGCTTCTCCTTTACATTTGCTGAAGCGCCCAACACCAACGTGTTGAAGAAATTGGTTTGATTCTGTAAACAGTTGTAGGTGAGACTAACGCACATTACAGTTTTCGTTAGCAGAAGATTAAAACAGCCCCGTGAGAAGAACCGCCCTTGTTTTTGTTGACAGATTCAGCGTAGGACTTCTGAACTTCTATGTCAAGCAAATATTCTTGCAAGCACGCGAACTCGCGCGCGGAGTGTGATTTCGAGACGGAGCTGAAATTACCGGCGCGAGAAGATTTCTACGCGCTTCCACTTAAATACTTTCTCTTGAGTTTTTCGTAGAGGCAGTTCTTGTGATATTGCGCGTTCTTATCCTGACCGGCGTCTCGCCACATTTCATTCCACAGATGAATCGCATGCGCGCTGTCGTCGAGGACTGTTTCCAGCTCAGGTTCTAAGACCTTGCGCCACTCGAAAAAAGCAAGCGGACAAAAAACCTGATGCGGCTGCTTGTATCGTTCCAGTGAATATTTGCTGACCGCTTCGGCGATGAGTCTTGGGCCAGTCTCTCCCCACACCAGTTGCTCTGGATTTTTAGTCTGACAAACTCCCCACGCATAGTCCATCACTTCACTGCCCGCCGGAGCTTTAATGATGCCGCTCGTGACGACTTCGAGACCCTTACTTATCTCGCTTGAGAAGACATACTCCGCTGGAAAATCAAAAGGCTTCAGGCAGATGGTGTCTGTATCAACCCACCAGCCGCCGCGTTCGAGCAGCAGCTTATAGCGAAAGAAATTGGCAAAGCCCGCATAAGACGGATATTGCTTGTATTGAAAAATGCGCGAGGCGGGTAAAATCTCATTAGCATCTTTGATGACCGTCCCGCCCGGAATATTCTTCAGCTCGTCGTAAACATAGAGATGGTACTCATGCCCGTTTCGCAGGAAGGAGGCGAGCGACAATTGTTCCATCACGGAAAGCTCAGTCCCGATCCATAATCCCTGAATGATCCGGTTCAACCCGGCGCGTGTTTGGTTCGGGGTCGCTTCGTTAATTGCCACTGCGTGCGATCTCTTTCTCATACTCGATAACGTAATCCGCCGCCATTCTCAAGTAGTGATACTCTCTCAGAGCTTTGTCCCGGCAGGTGCGCGGAGAAATATCTGCGATGCTGTTGACGGCAGCCACATAGTCTGCCTCGTCCCGGCACACAAATCCCACGTCAGGAGAAATGATCTCCGGGCAAGCTCCTCTATCGCTGCAAATGACGGGCGTGCCGGACATCAAGGCTTCTGCCATCCCCAAGCCAAACGCTTCATCAACTTTTGTCGGAAAGAGAAAAGCTTTCGCGCCCGCGAGCAGCTCCGCTTTCTCTCTGCCCCTCACGTCACCGACATACGTCGCGTTCACTTTCCGGCACATCTCTGAAACTCTGTTGACGCTCTCGTAATCC
>JACMLC010000422.1 GCA_014379795.1 Pyrinomonadaceae bacterium | reverse complement strand
GGCGCTTGACCGCGAGAAAAGCATAGCCAACTGCTCCGTCACTTCCTACGAATTCGACCCCAAGCTCGGCAGAAAAGGCAAGCTTGCCCTGCGCCTCTTCAACTTCGTCGCGCCACTCGAAGATGCCGGAACAACAGTCACAAGGAAACCAGATGCTCCGGTCGCAACAAAGGGATAGGGTGAAGGGGATAGGGTGTAGGGTGTAGTTCGCTTAACATCCCTGCTCCGGTTCACGTTCTTAAAAACATGGTCAGGTCAAAAACAAAAAAATCTACACCCTACACCCTTCCCCCTACACCCTCTCTTTTAAGCCCGCGTCTACTTCGCGGCTGGCCTCTGCCGCAGCCAGACGAAGAGGCGGACAAGGATGAGCGCGGGCGCGTGCTGGTGGTTGGCGGTGCGCTGGAGATGCCGGGCGCAGTGATGTTGGCTGCGACTGCGGCCTTGCGCGCGGGTGCGGGCAAGCTGCAAATCGCTACCTGTCGCAGTATCGCGCAGGCCGTCGCAGTAGCGATTCCGGAAGCGCGCGTCTTTGCTTTGCCGGAAACAAAAAAGGGAGGCATCGCGGCTTCTGCCGCATCGTTGATTGCAGAGCATGCAAATAAGGCTCAAGCCGTACTCATCGGGCCGGGGATGGTTGACGAAGGTGCGGTCATGCGTTTGATGAAAGGATTGCTGCCGCGTCTCAAAGACGCAACGATTGTACTTGATGCCGGTGCGCTCTCCTGCTTTTCCGAAGCCCCCGATTGGCTACACAAATCAGAGGTGAAAATGATTCTCACGCCCCATGCCGGAGAGATGGCAGGGATGCTGAATGTGGATGTCGAGAGCCTCCGTCGCGACCCGCTCGCCATCGCCAGACGCGCCGCGAGTGAATTTAAAGCAGTCATCGCTTTGAAAGGTAGAGAAACTTTCATCGTCGCGCCGGATGGCGAAGCTTATTGCAACCGGGCGGGCAACGTCGGCCTTGCCACTTCCGGTTCGGGCGACACTCTGTCGGGCATCATCGCCGGACTTGCCGCGCGCGGCGCAGACCCCCTGCGCGCCGCAGCATGGGGCGTCCATCTACACGCGCGTGCGGGCGACCGTCTGGCAAAGCGTGTCGGGCGACTAGGCTTTCTCGCACGCGAACTCTTAGCCGAAATCCCTTCTTTGATGTCCGGGTTCGATAAACGAAAGAAGCTTTAGCTTTCGTTATCCAAAACTAAAAAGACACTTTAACTTATTTGCGATGCTCGCAGGCACAACTCAAACTTGTCTGCGAAACCGGCAAACTCGGCAGCTCTGTCTCTGGGCGAATTAATGATATTGCGAGCGTTCACGTAGTCGGGCGGCGCGCCTTCCCTGACAAAGTCGGAGAGCTTGAAACGTCTGCCATTCGGGCGGCTTCTGAACCATCCTTCACGCATGCCTCTTGAGGCGATGAGATACGAGGCAATCGGCTGCATGACTAGATTAGGCTCGTCTACAAAAGTATTGCTGGCGATGGTCACTTGCCGCGTGCTGCCATCATTGTTCGGGACATCAATCACGATACCTCTCAGTTTGTTTCCGGCGTTGAGGTAATTTGCTCGATGGGTAATCTGGACGTATCCGCGCCCGAAAAACCCGCTGGGCCAATATCTTTGCTGAATATTCCAGAGTCCCGGTTGCCGTGCGCGGTTGGCGCGAATCTCGCGGCGCGGTTGGAAGGTTCCAGTCTCGCCCTTGACGGTAGCGAGAAGATACGCCGCTTCTCGAATCATCGTAAAGCCGTTATCAAGAGCAATCTGGTCCAGCAGGAAATCCAGTCCTCTAACCTGTGCGTCGTCCGTGATGCGCCCGAAGCGCACGCGGTAATCAGCAAAAAACCTTGCTTTGTCAAACTGCATATAAATTCTCCTTCGTCTGAGATTGTAAGGACGTGCACGACCCCACTTTGTACCGGGTCGTAAGTGAATATCAGAAGTTCTGGAAATCAATCGCCGGTCATCGTCTCCGGCACGCGATTCGTCAATTTATGTTGCTAACTAAGTCTACGTTTTAGCAGCATCACGCGACTTCCTTGATTCGCAGCTCTATGCCGTTAATGACAGGCAATGGTAGGCTTCTGGAAATACGAAAAAGAATCCATTCTTCCAACACCTCTGCCAACTCCTCGCGGCAGATTTCGAGCGCATCTGCGTTAGCATACACTCCATCGAAACCCGGAATCTCTCCGTAAAACGTTCCGTCATCGGAAAGGATTTCGTATTTAGCCTGACGCAGCGCTGCGTTGATGTAATCTAACAACATAAGCCCTCGCAGAGTTCGTTCTGATAAATGATAATCGCTAGTCTCCGGTCATCGTCTCCGGCACGCGGTCCGTCAACTCACGCCAAGTTATGGGATTGCTGCCGTCGTCTAGGCGCACCATCTCTATGCAACCCGGCGAGGGGCAGACCAGATAGCATAGATTGCATCCGACACATTCCGCTTCGTCAACGATGGGAAAGCGTGTGCCGTTGATTTGAGTGAAGGGAATACATTGATGCGCGCCGTCTTCGCAGGCTATGTGGCAGAGGTTGCAGCGGATGCAGAGGTCGTGATTAATGCGCGCGACCGTCTTGTAATTCAAATCCAGATTGCCCCAGTCCGTGACGCGCCCGACGCTGCGCCCGATAAGCTGCTCGACACTCGTCAAGCCTTTTTCGTCCAGATAGTTTGAGAGGCCGTCAATCATGTCTTCAACAATGCGGTAGCCGTAGTGCATGACGGCTGTGCAAACCTGCACGGTGGTCGCGCCAAGTAGCAGGAACTCTGCCGCATCGCGCCAAGTGCTGATGCCGCCGATGCCGCTGATGGGAATACCCACTTCCGCATCGCGCGCCAGCTCAGAGACCATGTTGAGCGCGATGGGCTTAACCGCAGGGCCGCAGTAGCCGCCATGCGCGGCCATGCCGTTGACGTTCGGATACGGAATCATTGTGTCGAGGTCAACGCCGATGACGGAGTTGATGGTATTGATGAGTGAGAGGGCGTCCGCGCCGCCCTTGACCGCTGCGCGTCCGGGCGGTTTGATGTCCGTCACGTTCGGCGTCAGCTTGACGATGACCGGAAGGGAAGTCGCTTCCTTGACCCATTCTGTGACCATGCAGGTGTATTCGGGAACCTGACCCATCGCCGCGCCCATCCCGCGTTCCGACATTCCGTGCGGGCAGCCGAAGTTCAATTCGACGCCATCCGCGCCCGTGTCTTCGACCTGTTTGGCAATCTCGTGCCAAGCCTCGCGCCGTGATTCGACCATCAGCGAGATAATCAAGGCGTGCTTCGGATACTTTTTCTTGCACTCGCGTATCTCTTTGAGATTGACTTCGAGCGGGCGGTCTGTAATCAGCTCGATGTTGTTCAAGCCCATCATGCGCTGCGGCCCCATGTCCACCGCCGCGAGGCGCGAGCAGACGTTACGGATCGGCTCGCCCAGAGTCTTCCACACTGCGCCGCCCCAACCCGCGTCAAACGCGCGCTCGACCATCGAACCCATGTTGGTCGGTGGAGCCGAAGCCAGCCAGAAAGGATTCGGGGATTTGATGCCTGCGAAATTAACGCTCAAGTCTGCCATTGTCGTTGCTCCTCTG
The DNA here is from genome assembly GCA_014379795.1 of Pyrinomonadaceae bacterium. GTDB lineage: Bacteria > Acidobacteriota > Blastocatellia > Pyrinomonadales > Pyrinomonadaceae > JACMLC01. The sequence continues at coordinate 1,261 of JACMLC010000422.1, read as the reverse complement.
ACCTACTGCAATCTCTCGTGAGCGAGGCTTTCATCTTTTGATTGTTCTTCATCTTGCGCCGCGCTCTCAAAAGTCACATCCCTGTAAACTTCGCTCAAAGCCAGCACGCAGGGCACGGATTCGCACTGCACTTGATCAATCGGGTCATTGAATTCTCTGTACGTCCAAACGCCGTTCTCGCGTCTGACAAATTGCGAGACGTGCGGGCGATGCTGGGCGATGAGCAGATATTCGCTGAAGCTGTTGATGGATTTGTAATAGGTAAACTTGTCGCCTCTGTCGAAAGCTTCCGTGGACGGCGAGAGAACTTCGATAATCAGAGAAGGATTAACCAGCGTGTCCAAACCGCCAAGCTTTTCAATCTCCGGTGTGCCGCACAAAGCCGTCAGGTCCGGATAGCGATACGGCGGATAGGCGGGAACTTTGATGCGTAAGTCGGAAGGGAACGATTGACAACCATGTTTGCGCAACTGTGTATCTAACTGCGTTCCAAGGTTGCGTGCAATCTGATTATGCGCAAGGCTCGCTCCGCTCATGCAAAAGACCTCGCCGTTCCAGAACTCATATTTTTCATCGCTGGCGAGTTCCAAGGCGAAATATTCTTCGAGCGTGTAATGCTGTTTGGGTTGTGTAGACATAACACCTAAGCTCCATCAAAAATCCTTGCTGCTCTCCCATTTATTTTTTTAACTCGCCTAGCCACCCGACAAACCCATACAGAAAATCACCTCCGCCTACCAACATTGTGAAACCCGCTTTGATATGATGGCTACCTGTTAATATCACGATTAGACCAATGCCAAATAATAATAGGCCAGCACCCATGTGCTTGGCATATTGTTGTCGGCGATACCGCCTATTCTCTTGCTCCTGTACATCAGATCCGTGACTTGCCGTTTGCGCATCAATTGGCACTGAGCAAAAGCGACAACGTGTTGCATCAGAAGAAATGTACTCTCGACAATTGGGGCATTGAAAGACTCTCATGAGTCATATATTTCTCAAGGCATGCCAGCGAATTTCACTTGCTCTCCGGTTAAAGTCAAATGTATACCCTGTGCAGCCAGCTTGCCATGCTGCGAGGCATCAACGGCTTCGCGCCCGCCGTTGACGCAATCGCCGCCCGCGAAATATTTCGGATTGCCCGTCTGCATCGTCTCTTTGTTGACGACGATGCGCCCCGCTGAATCAAGCTCGACGCCCGAAATATTTTGGAAGAAAGAGCGACGCTTCTGCTGCCCGAGAGCCTTGATAACCATGT
>JACMLC010000421.1 GCA_014379795.1 Pyrinomonadaceae bacterium | reverse complement strand
TATGAGCGAAGCTTTAATTGATATTAATTCCATCCAGCACGGCTACGCGCAGATCGGCGGCGTGCGGCTGCATTACGCGCAGTACGGAAGCGGCGAGCGGCTCGTCGTCCTGCTGCATGGTTTTCCTGAATGCTGGTACTCGTGGCGGCATCAGTTGGTTGCGCTGGGCCAGCATTACACGGTCGTTGCGCCGGACATGCGCGGCTATAACCTGAGCGATAAGCCGCCGCGCGTCGAAGATTATAGGCTTGACCTGCTGGCAGATGATGTGACCGGATTGATACGACACTTGGGAAGAAAAGAAGCTGCAATCGTGGGGCATGATTGGGGCGCGGGCGTCGCGTGGGCTGTGGCGTCGAAACATCCGGAATATGTTTGGAGACTCGCCGCACTGCAAGTTCCTCCGCTCGCGGTCTGGCTCAAAAACATGACCTTGAAGCAGGCTTTGAGAAGCTGGTACATGCTCTTCTTTCAAATCCCGCGCCTCCCGGAATGGTTGATCAGCCGTAACGATTTCGAAGCGATTGATCGCATGTTCGCACAGACGGTCATGCGTCCGGGCACGATTACGCAAGAGGACATCGCCGTCTACAAAAAAGCCCTGCGCGAGCCGGGAGCATTGACCGCAGGCATCAACTATTATCGAGCAAACTTTTTCTCTCGCTTTTTTCCGCGCGGTGATAAGCAAAAGAACGCAGGCAAGCAGATGATTCGCGTGCCGACGCTCTTTATCTTTGGCGAGCGCGACCATGCCATCGTGCCGGAGACCGTGCGCGGCGTCGGAGAGTACATTGACGCGCCATATCGCGAAGTGCGCCTCGCAACCGCAGGGCACTGGGTACAGCAGGAAGCGCATGCAGCAGTGACCGCCGCGCTTATAAGTTTCTTCGGTACATCCTAAAAATTTCTATGAGCGAAACAGACTCAGAGGCGCTGTACGCCGTCGAAGGCGCGATTGCGCGCATCACGCTCAATCGTCCCGAAAAACGAAACGCGCTGAATGATGCGTTAATCGGCGGACTCAAGCATGCGCTCGCAGAGGCGGATAAAGACGATGCTGTCAGGGCTATTGTCTTGACGGGGGCGGGCGCGGATTTCTGTTCGGGCGCAGACCTCTCCGCTTTGCAGAAAATCTCTGAAAGCTCAATCACCGAAAATTTAGAAGACGCAGCGTCTCTGATGGAATTGTTCACACAGATTCGCAGGGTGCGCGTCCCCGTAGTCGCAGCCGTGCGCGGTCGCGCTCTGGCCGGAGGCTGCGGCCTTGCTACAGCCTGTGACATGGTTCTAGCAACGGCTTCCGCGCGCTTTGGTTATCCCGAAGTGAAGATCGGATTTGTCCCGGCGATGGTGATGGCGATTCTCAGGCGCAACGTTTCCGAAAAACGCGCCTTTGAGCTAATCACGCGCGGCGCGGAAATCGGCGCGGAAGAAGCCGAGCGCATCGGCCTCGTCAATCACGTTTATGCTGACGAAGCTTTCGGGACCGAAGTCGAAAACTTCGTTAGCGTCTTTGAAAAGACAAGCCTCTCCGCCGTCATGCTCTCAAAGCGGTTGCTGTATCACATGGACGGAATGACGTTTGACGCCGCTCTGCAATCGGGCGCGCAAGTCAACGCTATCGCGCGCATGACCGAAGATTGCCAGCAGGGAATCGCGCGGTTTCTCAAGAAATAGCCACAGAGTCACGGAGACACAGAGATAAGAAATCAAGAAAAGCAAATGTTAAATCAAATGCTTTACTTGTTTTATTCCTCCGTGTCTCCGTGTCTCTGTGGCTATCTTCTTACACTTTCACTAGAGGCCAGATGTCTACCTTCAATGATTCCGCGTAATGCAGCAGCGGCTCGCCTGCGGGTGTCGGGAGTCCGAGAGATTCGATCATCGTCGAATGAAATGTTGAAACAGTTGCTTTCCTCAAAGGCCACGGGGGATGAAAGATTCTGAGGCGATAGAGCTTCTCTTTCCGCGTGGTGTACAGGCAGTATCGCTCCGTCAGAAAAAACTCCGGCGATTCGGGTGTGGATTCTTCCAGCTTATCGCCGATGCTCCACGTCGCTTTAAATTCAGCGGATGGAGCAGCCTTGTGTGTGCGCGTTGACGAATAAATGATTGTGTCGTCCTGCTGCTCTAAGGCCATGCGCGCATTGTAGTATGGCAGGTGGACAAAGTTGCGCGCAGCCCAGACGGCAGGAGCGTTTGCCGCGTCGAGCGAGAAGAACCAGACGCCGGGCACGCCGTCATAGTGAACGTAGGTGCGCACGTTAAGCTCGTGAAACGCGCTCAGGCCGGGAAATGGCGGCGTGAAGCTGGGACGGATGCCCCACATCGTAAACGGCACTACGCCGATCCATGCGACACCATCAAAAGTATCAATGGTTAGACGGCTCGGAATCAGCGGGCGCAGCAATTCCGCTTTTACCGGCCAGTGCATGAAAAGCAGCTTGCCCCACCACTGCCGCATGAGCGGGAAGCCTTTAGGCCGCCTGCGAATCGAGAGGCAGTCAACATTGTTCTGTGAATCTGTTTTCATTTCAGATATTCAAAGGCGCAATCAATCACAGGATCGCCGATCTTATTAACGAGGCCAATCTCGTGAGCTTCGCTGCTGGTCAGGCGGCGCGCTGTCGCGAATATTTCCAGCGCGCGTGATATACCTATCAGGCGCGGCAGGCGCTGCGTCCCTCCCCATCCGGTGATGATGCCGAGCCGTGCGCCGGGATGCGCGAAAGTTGCATCCGATGAAGCGCAACGCAGCTTACACGAAAGCGCAAGATCAAGCCCGCCGCCCATACAGTAACCATTGATGGCAGCGATGGTAAGTTGCGGCGCGTCCGCTATTTTTTGAAAGAGATGCTGGCCGCGATGTGCAAACGCTCTGGCGTGTTCGGGAGTCAGGGCTGAAAGTTCGCGTATGTTCGCGCCCGAAGCGAAGACATCGCCCGTGCCTGTGAAGATGATGGCTGTGATGTCTCTGCGCTCAACGAGCGCAGAGACGACCGCTTCTAATTCTTCCAAAATTTTGACGGAAAGAGAATTGCGCTCAGCGGGGCGATTAAGGCGAACGATGGCGTGCGAGCCGTGATGCTCTGTGATAATCGCGCGGTAATTTGCTTCGCTTGCGGCCTCAGTCATTCGCGTGGCTTGACGTTGGCGCGCAGGAATTTAACGATGTCTTCAGTTGACGTGCCCGGCAGAAAAACTTCGGAGACGCCCTGCTCTTTGAGGCGCGCGATGTCGTCCTGCGGCACGATGCCGCCGACGAGGACGAGGCAGTCATCCAAGCCTTCTTCGCGCAAGAGCGAGATGATGCGCGGGCAGAGCGTGTTGTGCGCCCCGCTCAAAATGGAGACGCCGACTGCATCAACATCCTCCTGCAAGGCTGCGGCGGCGATCATCTCAGGCGTTTGCCTGAGTCCCGTATAAATGACTTCCATCCCGGCGTCGCGCAACGCGCGTGCGATGACTTTGGCTCCGCGATCATGCCCGTCCAGACCGGGCTTGGCGACGAGGACGCGAATTTTTCTTTCAGGCATATGAAATGTCGCTAGGGCTTACGCGGATATAGGCTCAGGCGTTGAAGTTTGAAGGACAGAGATAATCTGGCGTAAATCATCACACATTCCTTCCACTTCATCGCGCGAAGCGTTGAGCCGTTGCTCAATCTCTTCCGCTGACAAAGCTTCTAATAGATAGCTGAGAGCGGCTTCGTAAGTTGTGATTTCATCAATCGAAGCGCGCACTTCAGCTAACTCAACTGATGCTATGGATGTGTTGCTAATGATTTCCATAGTTTCCAATTTCCCATCAAATTACTTTAGAGACTCCGGCAGTTCAGTCCTTTCTATCTGTTCCCATTTGCCGATCTCACGGCGCGCGAGGCGATTCCGCTGGGTGGTGCGAAAACTCGTATGATGTGAGCCTTCAAGAGTAAAAACATGTGTGCGACCACGCGCGCCAACGAATACATAGTAGCCGCTTTCCACATCAAGGTAAATCTCGCTTGCAGTCTCTCTATCGCTGGCTGCTTCGCTCGCCGGACGCCCGGCGTCGGCATGCCTTTCCTTGCCGTGAGGAGTGCGCTTCATTTTAGAATGCAGGTTCCTCGTATAATCCGTAAACATCGCGCAACGCATCGCAGATTTCGCCGAGCGTCGCATAAGCCGCGACGGCTTCGATGGTCGCAGGCATCGTATTCTCATTTTCGGTTGCTGCACGCTTCAATTTTTCGAGAGCGTTGGCAACCGCTCCTTTATCGCGGCGCGTGCGCGTTTGATTCAGCCTTGCGACCTGACTGTCGCGCACTCCTTCATCAATGATGAGAAGCGGGATTTGCGTGCCGTCATCCGTCATCTGGTATTTGTTGACACCAACGATTGTTTGCTCCTTGCGCTCGACGGCTTTCTGATATTGATATGCGGATTCCTGTATCTCTCTTTGCGGAAAACCTTTTTCTATGGCTTCGACCATCCCGCCCATCGCGTCTATCTTCTCAAAATAATCCATCGCGCCGTCTTCCATCTTCTGCGTCAGCGATTCGATAAAGTAAGAGCCGCCGAGCGGGTCAATCGTATGCGCGACGCCGGTCTCTTCGGCGATGATCTGCTGCGTGCGAAGCGCGATGAGCGCAGCGCGGTCTGTCGGCAGCGCGAGGGCTTCATCAAATGCGTCAGTGTGAAGCGAGTTAGTCCCGCCAAGCACGCCCGCGAGCGCCTGAATCGCCACGCGCACGATGTTGTTGAGAGGCTGCTGGACGGTGAGCGAGACGCCCGCCGTCTGCGTGTGAAACCTGAGCTGCAAAGTGCGCTCGCTTTTCGCGCCGAAACGCTCGCGCATGGTGCGCGACCAGATGCGGCGAGCCGCGCGATACTTCGCAATCTCTTCAAAGAAATCGTTGTGCGCGTTAAAGAAGAAAGAGATGCGCGGCACGAACTCGTCAACATCAAGCCCCGCGCGCACGCCCCATTCAACATATTCAAGCCCGTCGCGTAAGGTAAATGCCAGTTCCTGAAGTGCAGTCGCTCCGGCTTCGCGTATGTGATAGCCGCTCACGGAAATCGGGTTGTAGCGAGGCACATGCTGTGTGCAGAACTCAAATGTGTCCGTCACAAGCTTCATTCCCGGACGAATCGGATAAATCCATTCCTTCTGCGCGATGTATTCCTTCAAAATATCATTTTGCAGTGTGCCGGAAATTTTCTTCCAGTCCGCGCCCTGCTTCTCTGCAACCACCAAGTACATCGCCAGAAAGATAGAGGCGGGCGCGTTGATAGTTTGTGAGACCGTAACCTCTTCGAGCGGGATACCGTCAAACAAAATTTCCATATCGGCGAGGCTGGAGACCGCAACGCCGCACTTGCCAACCTCGCCTTCGGACAATGGCGAGTCCGAGTCGTAGCCCATCAACGCGGGCAGATCATAAGCCACCGAAAGCCCCGTCTGTCCCTGATTCATCAAATATTTGAAACGCGCATTCGTCTCTTCGGGCGTGCCGAAGCCGGCGAACTGCCGCATCGTCCAGAGCTTGCCGCGATACCCTGTCGGATGTATGCCGCGCGTGTAGGGAAACTCGCCGGGAAAAGCGATGTCTTGCTCAAAGTCTACATCGGCGACATCGGCTGGCGTGTAGAGACGATTGACCTCATCGAGCGAGACGTTCTCGAAACGTTTACTTCTTTCAGGACGCTTCTTCAGAACGGGCGCGAGTGTTTCCTGCTCCCAACGCTCAACGGCTGCTGCTTCAGGCGATGCAATCTCTTTTGTTTCAGGCATAACGTACCTTCATGCTTCAGGCGCATTGATGTTTCATCTCAAACGCGCGACGGTTGTTCACAAAAAGTTAAAGAGAGTTCGATATTAGTTGACCGCAAAAGGAGTGTCAACCGCATGTTCTTTGAGAATTGCATTCAAGAAAAAAGAGGAGCGCGGCTCAGGGTGGCAGCCCTGAGCCGCGCACGAGCGGCAGGAACCTTTAGACAGAAGGAAGCAAAGCAGGGAAGCAAGCGGAAGGCACAGGCAGGGCACATATCCCGATGGCCTCCAGTCGGAAAGAGCCTCCCCTACGGCTCATTCGACGGGCACAATAATTTCATTAGCGCGCACCATGTTCAGGCGCGCACGCGCAGCCGATTCGATAGCGCGCGGGTCTTTGTACAGGCGGTCAACTTCCGTCTCCAGCGCGAGATTGCTGTCGCGTAAAGTCTCGACCTCAGAGGCCAGCATCTGATGTTGCTGTGATGCCGCGCTCTTCTCTGCGTGCGCGCGCATCGTCACAGAGACGCAGATCGCGAACGTCGCCAGAATGATCGTCGTAAAAACCACCCACGACGGAATAAGCCCGCCGCGCCGGCGAATCTCTGTCCGCGTGCCGATTAGCTCGCGCGACAGCTCGCGCGCCGGCGGAACCAGAGAAGGAAGTGTGCGCGTGGCGACACGTTGCGCCCGCAGGCGATCATCAGTCCAGTAAGTATTTGCGGCCTTGTTCAAGGAGCACCTCCAAGTCTTGTTGTGTTTCCGCTTCAGCGTAGATGCGCACCAGCGGCTCAGTACCGGACGGACGCATCAACAGCCATGCTCCATCGGCAAACATAAATTTAACTCCATCCGCGCGGTTCGTGCGCTCGATGCGACGACCGCCAATCTCCGCTGGCTCACGTTTCAATTTTTCAGACAGAGAGGCCGCAATCTCTTGTGTCAGGCGAACGCCGATTCTGCCAGACTCAATGCGACCCACGCGTTTATACAAATCCTCTAGCTGCTCTGTCAGGCTCGCGCCGCGCGCCGCAACCGCCTCCGCTGCAAGCAGACACGCAAGGATGCCATCTTTCTCCGGATAGTGACCATTGATTGAGAGTCCCGCGGATTCTTCGCCTCCGAGAATGATTTTGTCTTCATTGATCAGCTCTCCGATAAATTTAAAGCCCACCGGCGTTTCATACACCGGAAGCCCGCGTGACTCCGCAACGCGATCAACCAGATGCGAAGTCGCTACGGAACGCGCCACGCCCTCATTCCAACCGCGCGACTCTGCAAGATAATCAAAAAGAATCGCGATTAAGTGGTTCGGCGCGATAAAAGCTCCGCCCGCATCAACCACCCCGAACCTGTCTCCGTCGCCATCCGTCGCAAGTCCCATTACGCAGTTGTTTTTCGCCATCACTTCGCGCAGCTCGTCTAGGTGTGCGTCATCCGGCTCAGGCGAGCGACCGCCGAACATCACATCGCGCCAGTCATGTATGGTTTCCACTTCGATGCCATGCATGTTTAAGACTTCGTTCAAATAGCCGCGTCCCGTTCCCCATAAAGGGTCGTAAGCATAACGGCCACCCGCTCGTGCAATAACTTCAAAATTTACTTTCCCAGCGATGTCTGCAAGGTATCCGGGGCGAGGATCATAGTCTGTGACCCTTTCATTTCCGCCGGAGACATTGCGGTCTTCTTCACCCCGTTGCTGGATTTCGGTAATCAACCCCTCGACACGCTTTGTAATTTCCGGCAAGGCAGGTGCGCCGTCAGCCGTAGAAAATTTCATCCCGTTATATTCGGGAGGATTGTGCGACGCCGTGAAATTAATGCCGCCAGCCGCCTTTTCCCTGCGAATCGCGTATGAAATAGTGGGCGTCGGAGTAGCTCCGGTGCATAAAAGCGCACGAAATCCAGCAGCCGCCACTTCCTTGACACTTTCGGCAGCAAAATGCTCGCCCAGAAAGCGCGTGTCATATCCGACGATGATGGGGCTGCCTTGAGCCGCTCCGGTCGTTCGCAACTGCTCACAAATGGCTCGTGTCACCATTCTCACGCCTGAGAAAGTGAATTCATCGGCAATTATTGCCCGCCATCCAGATGT
>JACMLC010000420.1 GCA_014379795.1 Pyrinomonadaceae bacterium | reverse complement strand
CCCTTCGAGGCTTCAATCGCATGATAAACTTCGCCCGCCGGCACGTTGAATCCTTCGGTCACGATCAGGAAGTGATGGATCAACGCATCCATGTGCGTCTTCATCGCTTCGCGGTCGGGCAGCACAACCTTTGGCGCGTCCGCTTTGATCGCTCCGGGCTTGAGGCGCGAGAGAGCCTGTATGACTATCTTGTGCGATTCTTTCAACTCGCGCATACGCACCATGTACCGCGCCCAGACATCGCAGTCCTGCTCGATCGGCACATCGAAATCGTATTTCTCGTAACCCGTATAAGGATTGGAGCGGCGAATATCCAAGTCAACCCCGCTCCCGCGCAGGCATGGCCCCGACAGTCCCCAATCAATCGCGTCTTCGGCGGAAATGTAGCCGACGCCCTGTGTGCGCATCTGGAAAATCCTATTGCCGGTCAGGAGCGTATGAAACTCGTCAACCGCATGTATAAAATTATCCGTAAATTGTTTGACGCGTCGCTCGAATCCAGCCGGAATGTCCATCATCAAACCGCCGATGCGGAAGTAAGACGGAGTCAGACGCCCGCCCGACGCGGCCTCTATGAGATTCAAAATCTTCTCGCGCTCGCGGAAGCAGTAGAAGAAAACCGTCATCGCGCCGATGTCGAGCGCATGAGTGCCGAGCCAGACCATGTGCGAAGCGATGCGCTGCAACTCGCACATCAAAACGCGAATCACCTGCGCGCGTTCGGGAATCTCCAAGCCCAGAAGCTTTTCCGCAGCCATCACATAAGCCAGATTGTTGCCGAGCGGATTCAGATAATCCATGCGGTCTGTGATGACTATGCCTTGCTGATATTTCTTGTACTCAAAGAGCTTCTCCATCCCCGTGTGAAGATAGCCGATGTCGGGCGTTGTCTTAACCACCATCTCGCCGTCAAGCACCAGCTCAAGGCGCAGCACGCCATGCGTCGAAGGATGCTGCGGCCCCATCGAGATCGTCATCTGCGTATCGAGCGGTTGGTCAACAACCTCGAACTGCGGCGGTAATTTTTGGAGCGTTGAACTCATGTCGGGCTACCATCAAAATTGAAAAATGTCTGAGACCTTAAGCTCAAAGTCGGGCAGCATCGGCGACGTAATGTGGTCGTCAATCTTGAGCGTTTCCACCAATGCCAGGCCGTTTTCCTGTAAACGGTAAATCTCGACCGACAACGTAAACAGATCAACAATCCAGTATTCCTTGACCCCATGCTCGCCGTACAATCTAAGTTTCACCACGCGGTCGCGCCGCAGGTTGTCAGCTCCCAGAGAGAGAATTTCAATCGCCAGATCAGGGGCTGCGGTCAGTTTGCCCTCCGGCGACACGATTTGCTTGTAGCGTTCATTAGTCAAAAACACGATGTCCGGGATTACAGCATCGTACTCGGTAAAGATAACCCCGGGGCCGGGAGCTACTTTCCCGATTTGGGATTTGCTCAAATAAGCGAAAAAACTACCGGTTATATTCGATACGACAAGCTGATGATGAATATGTGGGGCGCGTGACACGTAGAGTCCTCCGCCAATTAGTTCATACGTCTTGCCATCTTCGGGCAGCACATCAAGATCGCTGACAGTCAATAGCGGTAGCACAGGCGCAGACATATTCACCTCACATCAACATCGCTGACTATATCGCCAGCGCCCATCTCATAAGTCCCAAGTCCCGAAGTCCCATGTCCCAAGTTTCAAATCCATTATGACTTTGGACTTGAGACTTGGGACTTGGGGCTAAGTTAAGCTGTACGGCTCATAGCCGCGTAGCGGGAAATCTTTGCGCAGGGCGTGTCCCTGCCAATCGTCCGGCAACAAGATGCGGCGCAAGTCCGGATGATCCGTAAAGATGACGCCGAACAAATCGTAGGTTTCGCGCTCGTGCCAGTTGGCCGTGCGCCACACGCCTGTCACAGTGGGCACGTGCGGGTCATCTTCAGTTAGCGCCACTTTTAAGCGCAGCCGGTGATGCTTCGTCGTCGAAAATAGGTGATAGTTGACTTCAAAGCGCGGCTCTTCTTCCGGCCCTCGATCCGCGCCGCAAATGTCCGAGAGAAAATTGAACTCAAGGCCGGGAGCGGATTTCAGAAAGGAGCAAATCACGGCAATCTGTTCGCGCGGAACGATGACCGTGATTTCGCCAAAGGCTTCGATGACTTCGCCGACCCACTCTGCATTCTGTTGCTGCAACGCCGCCACCAACGGCGACGGCGTGACAGAATTGCTTGGCGTGGTTCCAGCCTGCGCTTCCAAAACCTGTTCTTGATTAGCGTTTTCCGGCATATTAAATTTTAGATTTTAGATTTTAGATTTGCGAATTGATGTCTTTATTCAATCAAAAATCGCAAATCTAAAATTCTAAGATGACCGTCTGCGCTCATGGCGCGAAGCGATGGTATAGGGGCGCGAGTTCTCCTGTGCTGCGGCCTCGTTCAGCGCGGAGACGCCGGAAGCCGGAAGCGTACCCGGCGGCACGGCCTCGCGCGCTTCTTCCGCAGGGATGTCTTTGCGGTCGCGCACGGATTCTTTCATCACTTTGTCTTGCAGCATCATGACGGCGTGGATCAACATCTCCGGTCGCGGCGGGCAGCCGGGAATGTACACATCCACGGGCACGACCTTGTCCACGCCCTGCACGATGGCATAGTTGTCAAACACTCCACCCGAAGTCGCGCACGCGCCCATCGAGATAACCCACTTCGGCTCTGGCATCTG
>JACMLC010000419.1 GCA_014379795.1 Pyrinomonadaceae bacterium | reverse complement strand
TGAGTTGCGCGCGAGTGGTTTGACCAAACAAATCGCCGCCGGTATGCAGGATGCAGCCGGACAGGCCGCGCCCGGCCAACGTTGCACCAGCGTCAGAACCAGAGAGGTGAGGCGCTTGTATCCGCGTTGCACCAGAGTTCGCAAATAAAAGGGTTGTTTGGCGTCCCTTTCTTCGGACGTAAGCAAATCTTCGTTGACACAGGGCATAGGATTCATGTACAAAAGCCCTGAGATATTTGAGACCCACAGGGTTCAAACTGTCTTTATTCTAGGGCTATTACGCGCGGGCTTAAATTTTAGCGTCGAGGCGGAGCAAGAGACCAGGCGATAAAACGTCTCTTGCCAGCTTCTAACAAAAGTTGCGGCGCGCTTTGAAATTTTTTTGATTCACTTTACGGGAGGAAGATGATGAGCAGCAGAACTTGGAGCCGCAAGTCCATGGCGATTGGGTTGGCCGTAGCCGTCTTGAGTGTATACTCGATGGTCGTGCTGGCAACGCCGGGACAAACAGGGACCACAGGCGAGTTGTCCGTGTCCGGGCAAGTTAGTGTCAACGGCCAGAGCGCAATTTCCGGGGCGACCGTTTTTTCGGATAGCACCGTCACCACGGCGAAGGGCAGCAGCGCTGTCGTCAGCCTCGGCAAACTCGGTCGGGTCGAAGTCTTACCTGAGTCCAGCGTCAAATTGAGCTTTAATGGAACGAGCGTCTCAGGCATGCTCGATGCCGGACGCGTCAGAGTTTCCACTCCGTCAGGCGTCTCCGTCAATATCATGACGAAGGATGGCGTGGTCGTCGCTGATGGCGCTCAGGCGGCTGTGTTCACGGTCAACACTGAGGCTGGCAACACTGTTGTCAACACCCAGTCAGGCCGCGTCGAGCTTCGCAGCGGCGGTCAGGTGCAGCAGGTCGCAGCCGGTTCGGAAGCGATGGCTGGCACACCTCTGCCGGGCGCAGCTTCCAGCAAAGGCGCTGCGGATGATGATGATGATCTGAGCGGCGGCGCGTTGGCGGTTCTGCTTCTCGCGGCGGGCGGTGCGATTGCTGCGGCGATCATCGCCGGAACCAGCGAGAATAATGACATTTCCATCGGCGGCGGAACGACGATTGTCAGCCCGACCAAGTAAATACCAACATCAGCAATTCATGCTCTGCGCCTCTCGGAGTGCATGAAGGTTGAATTGCTTCTTGCGGGTCACGCGCTATCTTTAAAGATCGCGTGACCCGCAAGTTTTTGTTTCTTGAGGTGAGAGGTTTTTAAGATCTATATTAAGGTTGATGTTTGCCGCTGGAGCTGCGAGCGTTTCATAAATATTATTGAACGGGTAGATTTAAGAGATGCATATTGCGGTTATCGGGGCGGGTTATGTGGGTTTAGTGACGGGCGCATGCTTTGCGGAGTTCGGCGTGGATGTCACATGCATTGATGTTGACGAAGAAAGGGTGGCGCGGCTTTCGGATGGTGTGATTCCGATTTACGAGCCGGGACTTGAGCAGCTTGTCACCAAGAACGTTAATGCGGGTCGCCTGCATTTCACGACCGAGCTTAAATCCGGCATCGAGCAGGCGCTGGTAATTTTCCTCGCCGTCGGCACGCCGCCCAAAGATGACGGCTCGCCAGACATGAAATACATAGATGCTGCGGCGCGCTCAATCGCCGAGTACATGAACGGTTACAAAGTAATCGTCACCAAATCCACAGTGCCGGTCGGGAATGGTGAGCGCCTGCGTAAGCTGATTCGCGAGCATCAAAAGACGCGCACCAATTTCGCCATCGTCTCCAACCCAGAGTTCCTGCGCGAAGGCGCAGCCATCAACGATTTCATGCGCCCGGACAGGGTCGTCATCGGCAGCCATGACGAAGAGGCCGTTGCTATCATGCGCGATCTTTATCGCCCGCTCTTCCTGATAGAAACGCCTTTTCTCGTCACCTCGCTCGAAGCCGCAGAGATGATCAAATATGCGGCGAACGCTTTTCTCGCCACCAAGATTTCTTTTATCAACGAGATTGCGAATCTCTGCGACCGCGTCGGCTGCGATGTGCATGACGTGGCGCGCGCCATCGGCATGGATCGTCGCATCGGAAGCAAGTTCCTGCATCCGGGACCCGGCTATGGCGGCTCTTGCTTTCCGAAAGATACGAGCGCGCTGGCCTCTGTCGCGCGCGAGTACGGCTGCGATTCTCTGATCGTAGATGCTGTCATCGAAGCCAACCGCAGGCAGCGCGCCGCGATGGTGCCGAAGATTGAAAAGCTCGTCGGCGATTTAAAGGGAAAGAAAATAGCCGTGCTTGGCCTCTCCTTCAAACCCGAAACTGACGACATGCGCGAAGCTCCTTCGATAGACATTATCAACGGCCTCCTTGAGCGCGGCGCACAGGTGCGCGCTTACGACCCGGCGGCGATGGAAGAAGCCAAGAAATGCCTGCCGGACATCTTTTATGCAGAAGACGAATATGATGCTGTGACCGGCGCGGACGCGCTGGTTTTTATGACCGAGTGGAACCAGTTTCGCGCGCTCAATATGGAGCGCGTGCGCAAGCTGGTCAGGAGTCCGAAGATCGCAGACCTGCGCAATATCTATGAACCCGAAGATATGCGCGAGCTGGGCTTTGATTACGTCGGCGTCGGAAGGTAAAAAGACAGTGATAAGTGATGAGTGATAAGTGATAAGAGCATTCGCTTTTGTCTTTTGACTTATCACTCATCACTTATCACTTATCACTGCTTTTATGAGCTTGTCAGGAATCGTACTGGTAACGGGCGGAGCGGGCTTTATCGGCTCACACTTGGCAGCGTCGCTGGCTGAAGGCGGCGCGCGTGTGCGTGTGATTGATGATCTCTCAACCGGGCATCGGGAAAATCTGGAAGAGATTGGCGGCGAGATTGATTTTGTCGAAGCGAGTCTGGCTGATGAAGAGGCCACCCGCCGCGCGCTCGAAGGTGTAGAGATTGTCTTTCACGAGGCCGCTATCCCGTCCGTCCCGCGTTCCGTCAACGACCCGCGCTCGACGCACATCGCGAGCGTGGACGCGACATTTTCGCTTCTCTTGGCGGCGCGCGACCGGGGCGTCCGCCGTGTCATCTATGCCGCATCAAGCTCTGCTTACGGCGATCAGCCGACGCTGCCCAAAGTCGAAGACATGTGCCCGGACCCGCTCTCGCCATACGCCGTCGCCAAGCTGGTCGGCGAATATTATTGCCGCGTCTTCACGCGCGTTTACGGGCTTGAGACGGTTGCCTTGCGTTATTTCAATGTCTTCGGGCCGCGTCAAGACCCGACCTCTCAATACTCCGGCGTTATCTCTCGCTTTATCGCCGCGCTCCTGAGCGGCGAGCGACCCACAATCTTCGGCGACGGTGAGCAATCGCGCGACTTCACATACATCGCCAACGTCGTGCAGGCCAATCTCAATGCGGCTGAGACCACGACGGGCATCGGCCAAGTCATCAATGTCGCCAACGGCGAACGGACGACGCTCAATGACTTGCTGGAAATTTTGAAACGTTTGACCGGGCGCGCGGATGTCAAAGCGGAATACAAAGAGCCGCGCGCAGGAGACGTTAAGCACAGCCTCGCGGACAACACGCGCGCCCAAGAGATTTTGAATTATCAAACTCTCGTCGGCCTCGAAGAAGGCTTGCAATTGACGATTGATTGGTGGAAACAGAGCCGCTATGCCAGCAGCCTTCGATAGATTGTCTCTCCTACCGAAATTCGATAAGATACTCAAATCCCAATTGCATCTCTGAAATCACCCGCAACTTGAAAGGCTAAAGCGATGACTTTTGAAGAGATGGAAAGAACGATGGAGTTTATCCTCAAGCAACAAGCCCAATTTGCTGCTGACGTACAAATATTACGCGAAACTCAAAGCGAGACCGCTAAAACTCAGGCCGAGTTAGCCAAGGCTCAGCAACGTGGAGAAGATCGCATGACGCAGGTCGAAAGCGTTATTCTGCGATTGATTGATGTGGTTGAGAAGGTTGTAGAGGCTCAGGCCCACACAGATCAAAGATTGGCCGAAACGGATGAACGACTGACCCGGCAAATGGCTGACACTGACGAACGCTTAAACGCACTTATCAATGTCGTCGAGCGTTACATCAGCGAAAGACGCAACGGAAAATCTGAAAGTTAGAAATTTCAGACAGCATCCCTCTTATCCGTTGGCTTCCATCGGTTTTACTTCTACCAGCATTCTTAAGCTTTCCATAAAGGGCTGCCGCGCGACGCCTTTGTCCGTGATAATCGCGGCGATGAATTCGTTCGGCGTGACATCGAAGGCGGGGTTCTGCACCTCTATGCCTGCGGGCGCAAGCTGCTGGCCGCGTATGTGTGTGACCTCTCTGATGTCACGTTCTTCAATCGGAATCTCTTTGCCCGTCGGGCAATTCAGATCAATGGTTGAAATAGGTGCGGCGACATAAAAAGGGATGCCGTGCTGCTTGGCGAGGACGGCGACCATGTAGGTTCCAATCTTGTTGGCGGTGTCGCCGTTGGCCGCGATGCGGTCTGCGCCGACGACGACCACGTCAACCTTGCCCTGCTTCATCACATGCCCGGCCATGTTGTCTGTAATGAGCGTGACGGGAATCTCATCTTTCAGCAATTCCCAAGCGGTCAGCCGCGCGCCTTGCAGAAATGGGCGCGTCTCATCCGCAATGACGGCGATGCGCTTGCCCGCATCACGCGCGCCGCGAATCACGCCGAGCGCAGTGCCGTAATCTCCAGCCGTGGCGAGCGCGCCCGCGTTGCAGTGTGTCAGGACAGTGGCGCCGTCTGGAATCAGCTCACCGCCGAATTTACCCAGACTGCGATTAGCTTTGAGGTCATCATCGAAAATAGTTTGAGCTTCGGCAACGAGACGCCGCTTGAGTTCG
>JACMLC010000043.1 GCA_014379795.1 Pyrinomonadaceae bacterium | reverse complement strand
TTCGCCGGTTTTTCTGATTGCCAAGCCAGAGACCGTGAGGCGCTGCATTTTCACTTCAACGCCGCAGTGACTGCGGTCAACTTGGCGCGCATCATGGCGCAAGCAGAACATAAAACAGATGAGCCGTTTGTCTTCTCGATGGCGAGTATCAAACAACGATTTTTCAATGAACACTTGCTCAACTTGTTTATTCACAAGTTAGCGTTAGAGCAAACTGCGGTAATAAATCATCCGCAGTTTGAATATCTTAGGAATTATGCAGCCATCGCTGCTTAATGCTGTCCGAACCATTGGAAGCAGATGAGCTGGTCAAAAATTACTTGAAAGCCGACTTACATGAAGGCGAAGCGGCGGCTATCGCGCAAGCTGATTACAAGCAAGCCATTTTATTGCTTGATGAAGAAAAAGGTTATAAGCGCGCAACGGCAATGCAACTAACAGTTATTAGAACTGCAAACCTGTTGAATTTGCTAAAAATAGCAGGGGCAATTACAAGTGTTAGACCTTATTACGACAAACTGGAAAAAACAGGCTTTTATCTGAAAGCGAAAGTGCGACAGCAATTACTTGCTGAAGTGGGAGAAGAATAAGCTGTCCGTTAATCATTTAGATGTATCCGCTCTTGTTCTGTAAGCCTTATTTGAATCTAACCGCCGTCACTTCCATTTTGATGTTTGGGCGGTCTGCGTCTTTGCTGAAGCCTTCGACGACGATGTCAACGGGGAGGGTCTTGTTCGGCTCAAGCTCTGTGAGGTCTTTGGCGGCGTTTGGAATGATGACCATGACACGGTCTTTGACGGGGTTGCCTTGAATGTCAACGACGGTGCCGCGCATCTCTAAGCCGTTGATGGTTTTCCCTGTAAAGTTGCGAACGGTCGTGGACAATTTCATCCAGATGCCTCCGACCGTGCGCGGGCTTTCCAACGCCTCCGGCTCATCCACTTTGACGAATTCTTTGTATTTCTCAAATTCGGGCGTGCCTGCGCGGATTGCTCCTTCGAGCTGCGGTTGCGCCGTGCCATCGGCGGCGGGTCTTTTAGCAAGATAGACGAGTCCGGCAATCAGAAGCACAGAGATAGCGCCGACCACTATGAAAATATTGCGCTGCGTATTACTTTTTTCGGCCACGTCCTGTTCTGTCGTAGACATAACTTCGGAATCCTTCTCATCTCAAATTCGAGATTTTAGATTTTCTCACGCTTAAGCATGCTTAGACACTCGCCGGAGCTGTAATGTTCCGTTGAATTCGTTTTTGCGATAACGCAAAGTTTCTATCATCGAGCGCGCGAGCGCAAGTCATCCGAGATGGTTGGAGCGGGAACGTTTTTTTCGACCAGCGAGCCTGTGCCCGTACGCTGGCGGATGGAGCGCGGCCAGGTGATGCGAAAGCGGCTACCTTCCAGCGGCACGCTCTCGACGCTGATTTCGCCTTCGAGCAGTTCGACTATCTTGCGCGTGATGGCAAGCCCCAACCCTGTGCCTCCGTAAGAGCGCGCGAGGCGGTCGTCAACCTGCCGGAACTCGTCAAAGATATAAGTCAGCGCATCGCGCGAGATGCCGATGCCTGTATCTCTCACTTCCAGATACCAGCGGTCAGCGTCAAGGGGCGCGGCGGCGACCGTTATCTCTCCGGCAGAGGTGAACTTGACGGCATTGCCGACCAGATTCGCCAAGACCTGTTGCAGCTTGTGCCTGTCTGTCGTCACGCGGCCAATTTCCGGCGAAAGCTCTACGTGCAACTGGACGCGTTTTTCTACGGCATCTGTCGCGTAATCTTCGACGGTCTCTCTGATGACTTCGACGACTTCTACCTGTTCCAGATGCAGCGCGGAGCGGCCTGCTTCCAGACGCGAGTAGTCGAGCAGGTCATTGACCAATTCGAGCAGCGTGCGCGCGTTGCGCTCCATTCGTGTGACGGCTTCGTTCTGAAGCGGTGCGAGCGGCAGTTGCCTGTCGCGCTCAAGCAGTCGGCACAATCCGATGATGACATTGAGCGGCGTCCGCAGCTCGTGCGTGATATTCGTGACGAAAGCTGATTTCAAACGATCATGCTCGCGCAGGCGGTCATAGGCTGCAACCAGCTCGTCATGCTGTGTGACCTCTTCCGTGATGTCACGAAAGACGGCGACCGCGCCTTCTGGCTTGCCGTCGTCATTGGTCAAGGGCGTCGCGCTGATGGCGATGACACGCTTTTCGCCGTCCGGCCTGACAATCTGAAACTGTTTGCCGGACATGCTTTCGCGCGGCGCAAGAGCGCGTGTGAGCGGCGATTCTTCGGGCGTCAGCGCATTCCCGTCCAAGTCCCTGAGCGCGATGTCCGCGATGATGGCCTGCGCGCCGTCGCGCAAGTCCTGACGGTTACGCCCGATGATCTGCGCCGCCGCCGGATTAATTTTGTAACGCGCATGCCGGTCAATAATCAGCACGCCTTCGTTCATCTGATTAATCAGGCTTTCAAGCTCTGCTGCGCGCGCGCGCTCTGCGGCAAAGGCAGAGGTCGCAAGTTTTTCGGCGCGCACACGCTTTGAGACTTCCGAGAGCACCAGAATCAGATCGCCGCCGCCAAAGCTTCTTTCCGTTGTCGGCCAGATAGTCACGTCCCAGAAATGGCCTTCGGTTTCCGCCGCTTCATCCTGCCTGCGCGCGACGAGGTTGAGCGGCAAGCCATAAGTCACGAAAGCCTTGCGCGTCCGGCGCACGTCTTCCACCACATCGCTCAAGACGGCAAGCCCCGCAGCCGCTTCATACAGCCCGCGCCCTGTGAGCGTGTTCGCTTCTCGATTGACCGCACGCGCGAAAGAGCGATTGACTTTGCGCACGATCAGATTTGAGTCCAGGACCGCGACGCCGAGCGGCATGCCGTCCAGCACTTCTTCGATAAACGCGCCCTGCGTCTTGACCTCTTTGAACTTTGTTTCGAGCCGCGCCGCCATCACATTAAAGCTTTCGGCCAGCGCGCCGACTTCGTCTTCGGTCTCGACGCTCACACGCTCTCGCAATTCGCCGCCGCCGAGCATCGAAGCCGTCGAAGCGAGCTTGCGCAAAGGCTTCGTAAATCTTCCGACAGCCCACACGCCAAGCAGAATCGAAGCTAAGAGAGCCAGCGCCCACGTCGCCGTCAAGGTCAGGATAGATTGTCCCGCCAGCACATCCGTAGCGACGGGCACACCCACCACGACCTGCCAGCCGGACGGCTCGACGCGCCTCACGCTGGTCATGCGCTTCGTCCCGTCGCTCCATAAAGCATGGCTGTCAAGTGTGGAAAGCTTATTGTCCGAGCCGGGAATCGGCACAGGGTTGTTGGGAAACGGCAACGCGCGTCCCTGCGTATCGAAGACAGCGATGCTGGTGCCTGCTCCGGGCGCGGCGTGTTGTTGCAGGCTTTGATAAATTTCTTCGGTCTCTGCTTTTGAAAGAGTGGTCGAATCGAGAGTCCGGTTCGGATGATCCTCAAGCCATGAGTTGAGCGCGCCTGCGGCGGCGGCAGTTTCGATGCGCGCGATGGTTGCGGCCTGCTCGTTGAGATTGGCGCGATAGTTATTGAGCTGGATGAGGCTGATGACTAGAAGCGGCAGCGAAAGCGCAGCCAGCATCAGCAGAAGCTTGGCGCGTATGCTCTGAAAGAAATTGACTCTGCTATTCGGACTCGACATCATCTGGCATCGTCGCTCTCCGAGAAATCCGTTTTACGGCGGCGAGGTGGCGGCCAGACAGATGTTCGTGTCTCGACGGGCGGCCTTAAGCTGGTGGCATAAATTACCACCGCATGCGCAATCATCTCGTCCACAAAAAGGTTGACGCGCTTGAGCGCCTCCCGCAACTCTAACAGATCTCCCTCGGTGACGCTCATTCCCTCGCGCCACACAAAATCGTTCAACACTTTCCGAAAGAGCATCAACTCGCGTGCCACTTCGTCAATCAGTACGCCTCTTTGAAAACGCACATGCGCGTGTTCGCGCATACGCCTGGAGACTTCCGC
>JACMLC010000418.1 GCA_014379795.1 Pyrinomonadaceae bacterium | reverse complement strand
TTCGGGCGAAGAGCCGAACGCGCCTTCCGCGACGCGCGATTCTAAGGCTTCGGCGCACGCCGCGATGGTCGCCAGCGGATTATTTATCTCATGCACGACGCCCGCCGCGAGACGCCCGACCGCCGCGAGCTTTTCCGCGCGACCGATGGCGCGACCGGCTTCGACGCGCGCCGTTATCTCTTCGCCGAGCGTGATGACATGCGTGACCGCGCCGTCCTCATCGCGCATCGGAATCTTGCTAATCAACCAGTGATGGCTCGCGCCTTTTTCGTCGGTCGTCTCCTGCTCGATGCGCTCGATCTCTCCGGTCTCAAACGCGCGCTTGAACTCCGCTTCCAGCACGTCGCGCCGCTGCCGTGTCAGCACGTCAAAGATGTTGCGCCCCAAAACATCGCCGCGCGGAATGCCCTGCCCGCCCAACTCGCGGTTGCGATTCCACGCCACGATGCGATACTCGCGATCCACCGCGTAGAGCGAGACCGGCAGCGTGTCAATCATCGCTTCCGTAAAACGCCGCTGCTCTTCCGTCGCGTAACTGATGGCCGCGTCGCGCGCCGCGTCATAAAGCGAAGAGATATGAGCCGCGAGAGCGGTCTGCTGCGCCGCCGCATCAACTAAGCGGCGCACGGACTCCGTGCAATCCTCCGTGCGATCAAAGCCGACAATCAACACGCCTTGCGCCCGCCCGCCAAAACAGAGCGGCGCGACATATTCAACAGCATGCTTTTCATCAAGCAGGAAAAATTTATCGCGCTCCTTTAAGAAGATCGAAAAAGAAGACTCTGGCGTTGAGAGCCAGGCGTCCAGCCGCTGCATGTTGAAATGCGATTCGCCCTCCGCGCTGCCCTCGCGGTCAAAGACGCAGACCGCCGCGCTCGACGCGTGCAGGTTGACGGCGACCGCGCAGAGAACCGCGTTCGTGCCTTCGTAAGTTCCGCCCGCGACGCGCAGCACGACCTGTTCCGGCTCCAGCGCACGCAAGAGGCCGCGCCCCAAATCGGCCAGAAACATCAGCTCGCGATTGCTGCCCACGAGGGCGCGCGTGCGCTCAGAGGCTTCGAGCCGCGCACTGACGCGCGAGAGCAATTCGCGCGGCGTCGAAGGCTTGACGATGTAATCGTCCGCCCCTGCATTAAAGGCTTCGACCTTTCGCTGTTCGTCGTCGCTGGCGGAAAGGATGATGAGAGGCAATTGTCTGGTCAGGGCTTGCGCGCGCAAGAGGCGACACAGAGCGAGGCCGTCCACGTCCGGCATCTCCACATCGAGCAAGACCAGATCGCAATGCTCTTTGTGCAGCAGGCGCAAAGCGGTCGGCGCATCCGGCGCAGTGATGACACGATACTCCGCGCCCTCAAAAATATTTTGCAGGCGCAGGCGCACACGCTCCTCGTCATCAACGATCAGGAGCGTGGCCTTCATCTGTCCGTTGCCGGATGGCGCGGGCATGCTTTCATCCTCCCGGAAGAGCAAGGATGAAGGATGAAGGATGAAGGATGAAAGAGATGCTATTGAAGATGAACCGCTCAGGTTTGAATAGCATGCCTTTCATCGTTGCCGCCTTCCGCCTTCCGCCTTGATTTTTCTAAGGGGGATTGAAAGCGTAACGCGGGGGGTTTGTCAAGATAAGGCAAAAGTAAAAAGGTAAAAGGTAAAAGTAAGAAAGCATGCAAGCCCTCTTCACTTTTACCTTTTACCTTTTGCCTTTTTACTTCTTCAGAGTTATTTCTAGCTCTGAGAGACGGTGGCGTAAATCGTTGGCCTGACGGCGCGCGTCGAGGGCGAAGTAGAGCGCGGAGGCCGCGACCAGCAGCGAGGCCATGACTATCAGCCAATGGCGAACGGGTTGGGACTGCGAGCCTTGCCGCTCTTGCTGCCGCTCATCAAGCTTACGGAAGAAATCGCCGGGACGCGCATCAACATCTCGCCCGTTATCCGCAAACCATTGCTCGTCGAATTGATGAAGTATGTGATAGCTCATAAGCACTCAAGGTAAAAGTGAAAAGGTAAAAGGTAAAAGTCAGGGGAAGCCAAATTTATTAAAGCGGTTCTCCGCCTTCCTTTTTCCTTTTTTAATTTATCGCTGTCGAAGTCAGCTTGCCTGTGTGCAGGGCTGACAGGTCGTTTGTGTCTGCTTGGTCGTGACGGCGGCGGCGTTTGTGCTCGGACTTGGACGAGTACATGGCCTGATCCGCTGCGACAAGAAGTTGGTCGAGCGTTTCGCCGTCAACGCCGTAGGTCGCCGCGCCGACGCTGATGCCGACGTTCGCGTACATATCGCTACGCACCGGCAACAGGAAGGATGAGATGGTCTTTTCGATGCGCTCGCGCAGCTCGTCAACCTGATCTCCGACCAGTTCCTGCACGATGGCTACGAACTCGTCACCGGCATAGCGCGCCAGAAAATCATACTCGCGCAACTGTGTCTGTAACAGGCGAGCCACTTCGCGCAACATCTGATCGCCGACATTGTGGCCGAACGTGTCGTTGACCAGCTTGAAGTCATCAAGGTCAAGCATCACGACCTGAAAAGGCCGCTTCGTGCGATTGGCGCGCGAGACTTCCTGCTCAAAGCGCAGGTACATGCAGCGCGCGTTCGGCAGCTCTGTCAGCGGGTCTGTCAGGGCGTTCGACTCGGCTTCGGCATGATGCATCGCGTTGGCGAGCGCATCTGTGGCGAGCCTCACGACCGTGTCGAGCAGGCGCATGTGATCGTCCGTGTAATTGCTCAGCTCGGACGAGTAAACGGAGAGCGCGCCCAACAGCCTGTCGCCCTTGACGAGCGGCAGCGCGGCCATCGCGCGATAAGGGTTGCCGGGAGCCAGATGAATGCCCGCGAAATCTAAGGTCGGGTCAATCCGGTTAATCGGGCGACGATTGGCGAGCGTAAAGCCGGTCACGCCTTCGCCCGGAGCGATGCAGCGTCCCGTCAGGATGTCCGCATTCCTGCCCGCGACGTGCGCTGCCTCTGCATAGCCTTTTAACTCGTCATGCAAATAAACAACGCAGGTATCAAACGGAATGATGTGTCCCACCTTGTTGACGATGATCGAGAGCGTGTCCTTGATGTCGAGCGACTCGCCGAAGGTGCGCGCAATCTCGTAGAGCGCGTAAACTTCCTGATGCGCGTTCTTGATTTGATCCAGATAGGTCGGAACATCTCCGCCACGATTGGAAGAGAGGCTGTTATCCGACAGTGAGCCGACTCCGTATTCGTCTGCGGCATTGCTGTGCTGGTCGAGGCCGAGCGATGCGACCTCCGCTTCAAAGCGCGGCAAATTTTTCAGAAACGCGTCTACGACTTTCGGGTCGTACTGAATGCCCGCTTCGCGCAGCAGCAGCGCGCTTGCTTCTTCGCGCGTCTTGCCGGAACGATATGGACGGGCTTCGCGCACCGAATCAAAGGTATCAACGACCGCGAGGATGCGCGCCGTCATCGGAATCTCTTCGCCCTTCAAGCCGTCCGGATAACCGAGGCCGTTCCACTGCTCGTGATGATGGCGCACGATGGGGACGACCGGATACGGAAAATCAACGCGGCTCAGGATTTCCGCGCCGACCGTGGTATGCACTTTCATTTTTTCAAACTCGGCGGCGGTGAGCCTGCCGGGTTTGTTCAGAATGTGATCGGGAACAGCGAGCTTGCCCACGTCATGCAGGAGCGCGCCGGCCTTCAGAGCTTCTATCTCGTTATCCGGCAGACCGAAAATCTTGCCCATGCCGGCGGCGTAAATCTGCACGCGGCGAACGTGGCAATGCGTCGTCTGGTCTTTGGCGTCAATCGCGGTCGCGAGGGCTTCGACGGTCGCAAGGTGTATGCGGCTCATCTCGGACGCTTCACGCGTCTTCTCGTTAACCCGCTCAAAGTAAATCTTATAAGTCGCGTAAGTGGCGGCGATGACAGGGATGCTCAAAAGGACGTAGAGAAATCCGAACTTTGTGACCGAGGCATAAATCAAAGCAGCCCCAATCGCTGCTGCAAAGAAAGTCCATGAAGTCCAGAGATAACCGTCGCGCCAGAATTTCCAGATCGAGCGGCGGTTTTTGAGAGCGCACATGGTCGCCACCGTCAGACCGTTGAGGAAATATTGCAAGATCGTCATCACCGCCAGCGGAATCAGCAACTCTGTCAAACTCACGGAAGCGATGCCGAGCGGCGCAGTCTTAATGTTGGCGTATGACGCGAGCGTGAGATAAAAAGAATTGCCGGACAAAAAGACCGAGACG
>JACMLC010000417.1 GCA_014379795.1 Pyrinomonadaceae bacterium | reverse complement strand
TTATTCGTCCCGTACTCTTCGATGATGGCAACGATGTTCTGCCGAAGGCCCGTCAGGATGGAGGCAATCACGATGGCCGTCATCACGCCGATGACGATGCCGAGCACGGTCAGAAAGCTTCTGAACTTGTGCGCGCGCACGCTGTCGAGCGCCATCTTCAGCGTCTCTTTCGGAATAAATCTCGGAAGCTTTAACCGCATAACAAGCGCCTTTTAAGATTGCTTCAACAACCAAAGCATAGCCACAGAGACACAGAGACACGGAGATAAAATACGGGACAATTCATTTAGCATTTTCTTCATCTATTTATGCTTCTCCGTGTCTCTGTGTCTCTGTGGCTATATTTTGTTGGGCGTTCTAAGTATTTTGAGTCAACGCGACAATCGGATCGAGCCGCGCCGCTTTGAATGCCGGATAGATGCCCGCGATGATGCCGATAACGCTCGAAACAACGACCGCCAGAAAAATGTAGCCGATGGTGATCGTCATCGTCATCTCAGCCAGCGCAGAAATCAGCCAGCAGATTCCGGCGGCGAGCAGCAAACCCAACACTCCGCCAAGCGCGCAGAGCGTCGCGGACTCGATTAGAAACTGCATCAGGATTTGCTTTTTGGTCGCGCCGACGGCTTTGCGCAAACCGACTTCAAAAGTTCTCTCCGTCACGGACACCAGCATGATATTCATGACGACGATGCCGCCGACGATCAGCGTGATCAGCGTGATCGGAATCACGACCGCCGCGATGCCGCTCGTAAACTCGTCCACCTGATTGTTGACATCTTCGACGTTGACCACGCCGAAATCGTCCTCTTCATTTCCCTTCAGCTTATGCTTGTTGCGCATGGCAAGCCGCGCGTCTTCAATCGCCGGATATAAGGCTTCGCGGGTTTGCGCTTTGCCGTGAATTTGCAAGCCGGAGGCGCGACTGAAAATCTGTTGATGCGTCGTCAGAGGAAGATACAGGTGCCGGTCGAATGAATCGCCAAAGAATGATCCGCGTTTTTCTTCGACGCCGACAATGCGCATCGGCAGGCCGCGTATCTTCAATTCCTGCCCGATGGCATTTTTGCCGGGAAAGAATTTCTCTTTAATGTCCGCTCCCAACACGCAGACCATCGCGGAGCGTTGCACTTCATCGTTTGTAATGTAACGGCCTTCGGCGATGGTCTTGTCTTCAATGCTGACCATGTTCGCGGTCACGCCAAAGACCTGTGCGGAGGGAAACTCCACTCCCTCCTGACTCAAATCCGTCTGCGCATTGACCTGCGCTCCGACCTCTGAGCAGACGCTGCAATTATCTCTGACCCACTCGAAATCATCCCATTGCAGGCGCTTGTTGCGCCGGTTCATGCGCTCGAACTCTTCATCCGACAGTTGTTTCGAAGAAGCGATGCGCGCCATCATAAAATGATTGGCTCCCAGAACCTTCGCCACCTTGTCAACCACATAAGTATTCAGGCCGCTGATGGCCGCGCCGACGACCACGACCGACGCCACGCCGATAATGATGCCGATCAGAGTCAGAAAAGCGCGCAGCTTATGCGCAAAGATGGATTGGAGCGCAATGCGTGCGGCGTCTACATAAAATGAATAAATATGTTTCATTTGGAAAACGGAAAAGAGTAAAGCGATAACTGCCGGACAATTTGCCTGTACGAAGCGGACGAAAGGAATGTTCTTGATAATAGTCCACCCAAGTTGCTAGGGATAGCTTTGTTGGTGGATTGCTTAATTTGCCACTAGCTTGAGCTAGTGGATACAGGCTTCCTCTAGCTCTCGGCTTTAGCCGAACAATTTAAGCTCAAGCTATCCGCAAGAGGGTTTCACTTATATTTTGGCTAAAGCCTACTTTCCTTTATGCAAGGTGTCCACTAGCTAAAGCTAGTGGCAATTTATTATCCGCAACTTGGAATTACTCTTTCATGCTCTCAAGCAGCCAGAGAGGCTCGCGTTTTCAAGTCAGCTTGCTGCATATCCGGAAACGACCCGCGCCCGAAAAACACATGCCGCGCGAGAGAATTAACGAGCGGCAAACGTAAAATCGCACATCCCATTTCCAAGACAGCGGGCTGCTTGAGCTTCGCTATCAATCGCCGCATCCAGAGCCTTGAGGTAAACCGCGTGCGGAATGCGTCGCCCGAATACGGCGCGAGCGATGCGGCATCTCCGCTTCCCAGATAATCAACAATCACGCGCGCCGCTAGATGCGACAAACGCATGCAGGGGTCTAAGCCTCCGGCAGTCAGCGGCGAAACAGCCCCCGCCGCATCTCCTATCAACAAACCGCGCTCGCAGGCGATGCGCCGCAGCACGCCGCCGACCGGGATGCGCCCGCCCCTGCGCTCTATGCTCTGCGCGTGGCTCAGGTCAACGATGCTTCCCGAAACGCTCAGGCGAAAAATTTCCAAGGCACGCAAGGGGTCAAACTGCTTGGCATAGCCTCCGACGCCGATATGCGTCTCTTCGCCGTCATGCACAATCCACGCGAGGTATCCGGGCGCAAGCACAGGGTCAAGAAAGCAATGAAAGCGCGGGTGCCCGTCAAGAGGAACGCCCGTGAAAACTTCTTCCACGCCGACAATCCATTCGCGATTGCTATCAAGCTCAAGATCGCGCGCCACGCGCGAGTTCGCGCCGTCGCCTCCGACCAGAAAGCGCGCCCGCGCAGCCCAACGCGTGCCCTCTGTTTCCAGACGCACGAGCGTATCTGCTCCAGCCTTTTCGCTTCCGGCATAGCGCGTGGCGGGCGCCCACTCGACTCCCGCGCGGATGCACTCATCCAGATAATGCAAATACAGCTTGCTCATGCGCCCGACGCGAAACTCATCGTGTGGGCTTTCTAACTTCAAAGCGCGCCATCCGGGCGAATACAATGTGACATGCCGCACGGGCGGCCCCAGACAATTTTGGGGAAAATCAAAATCTTCGAGCGTGCGCCGGACGAAAATCCCGGTCGTGTGAACCGCCTCAGCCAGCGAGAGCTTGCGATCCGCGAGCAGCACATGCGCGCCCTGCGACGCCAGCAGCCGCGCACACTGAAGCCCCGCCAGCCCTGCCCCTATCACGATAACGTCATACCGCTTCATCTTATTAACACCTTCCGTGAGGGTGAAGGGGATAGGGTGTAGGGTGTAGTTCAAGACAGTTTTTATCTACACCCTACACCCTATCCCCTTCACCCTATTCTGATGCCGTCTCAGGCGTCTTGACCGCGAACTTTTCTTTCCAGCGAATCCGCCCGGTCATCTGCATCACGACAAACAAAGTGATGATCGAGCCGATGGTAATCGCCAGCCCCGTAAAACCTTTGAGAAAGAAGGCGTAAGAGAACATCACCAGATAAATGAACTGCGCCAGCGCCGCCTCGCCGCTCGCAAAGCGCATCCCGACCACAAGGCGCAGGTAGCTGACGACCAGAAAAATCGAGACCACAGAGCAGATGGCAAACGCTAAGTGAATCGAGACATGGTCAACCAGATATGCCAGCAACAGGTGAAACGAAAAGAACGCGGCGGCCAGAAAAAAGTAGTTCATCGGATGCAGCTCTATCCCGCGAAGCGTAGTGATAATCAGCATCAGGAAGAAAAAGAAAAAAAGCGAGACGGGCGCGAAC
>JACMLC010000042.1 GCA_014379795.1 Pyrinomonadaceae bacterium | reverse complement strand
AGACGGAATCCGACGGTCGAGCGCGAGTTGCTCACTTACATGCTCAGAGCAGCGGACGAGCTTCCCGCCGACCAGAAAATCCCTGCGATTGAAAAAAGGTTCGGCGCATTGAAGGGCGAAGCGCGCCGTCGTGCCGAAGAAGATTTCGCGCGCGCCGTCGTGGACAGCAAAGAATTCGGCACGGCGGAAACCCTCTCAGGTCTCTTTGATCGCTCTCTGGCACAACTGCGCGAAGTGCGCGACCCGCTCATAGAATTTGCGAGCGAGCTTGGCCTTGAGTCGCAGTCGGCGCAGGGACGCACGCAAATTTTTAACGCGACGGTGCAAGCCCTGCGCCCCTTGCTGACGGAAGGCATGAGCGAGATGCGCGGCAGCAAGCCTTACCCGGACGCCAACCGCACACTGCGTTTCAGCTACGGCGAAGTCAAAAGCTACGTGCCGCGCGAGGCGATTCTTTACACGCCCTTTACCACTCTCTCAGGCGTGCTGGAAAAAGATACCGGTCGCAAGCCGTTCCATGCGCCCGACAAATTAAAGCAGCTATATCGCGCCAGAGATTTCGGAGCCTACGCGCAGGCCGGAGGCAAGGACGTGCCGCTGAGCTTCCTCTCAACCGTAGACAGTATCGGCGGCAACTCCGGCAGCCCCATTCTCAACGGGCGCGGCGAACAAATCGGAATCGTCTACGACGGCAACTACGAAGGCTTGGGCAACGACTTCTACTACAGCCCCGAACGAAACCGCGCCATCGCCGTTGACATCCGCTACGTCTTGTTCGTGACCGACAAGTTCGGCGGCGCGGGATGGATTCTGAAAGAGCTTGATATGAGAAATGCTGGTAAGAGTAAGAAGTGAGAACAGCAGTGTTGTATTAACCAAGCGTGAGCCAATCAATAAAACTGAAGCCAGCCGAACACTTCCGGCACATGAAAGTTCGGCTGCGCGGTGCGCGTCGGCTGCCATGCGAGATAGCCGCGCCCCTCGCCGCTGCCGATGCAGCGAAACAGATTCACGCGCCAGCGTTCATCCCTTTGCGGCACGCGCCCGAAAGCTCGCCACGGCAAGCGCATCGCCATCGTGATTCGGCCTTCACGAATACGCGCGGCGGCGGTCAAGGCTGAAGCATATTCCCAATCAGTCTCTCGCCTGTCCGGCAGTTGTCGAATCGCCAGATCGAGCCACTCGCCCGTCGGCGCGATTTCAAATTCAAAGTAACGATTGGGCTTATCCGCGTTCGGCGCGATAAAGATTTCGCACACGTCGCGCTCCCACAGGCCGTTGGTTTTTTGCGTGACTTGCGGCGCGCGGTTGATGACCAGCGGCTCTGCCTGACGGCAATTGAATCGCACACACACAGCTTCGTCAGACCAGACGGCGCGTGCTTCCGCATGACGCTCCGGCGGCGCATCCACGCCAGACCAGTAGCGAGTCAATCCAACGCGCCGCGCCGCTTCCCAAGCTGCATGCTCCAAATCATCCGCAAGAATTTCAGCATCTGCGCGATAAGCTTCTAAGACTTGATTCATTAATTCATTTGTTCATTGACTCATTGGATAAATAAATCAAGCTCAAAATAAACTTCGCACCCACCCGCCGTCCACTTGCAAGGTGACGCCCGTGATGTAAGAGGCGCGTTCGGACGCAAGGAAAGCGACCGCCGCCGCGATCTCTTCCGCGCTGGCGAGCCGTCGCATCGGTATCTGACTGGCCCATAGCTCAATCATCTCCGCTTTGGATTTCCCCGTGTTGCGGCTGCGCGCTGTAGCCAGCTCATCCTGCCTTTCGGTCAGAGTGTATCCGGGCGCGACGTTGTTGACCGTCACGTTATCCGCAGCCACTTCGGTCGAAAGAGTTTTAGCCCAGCCGGTCAAGCCCGCGCGAATCGTGTTCGAGAGCAGCAGTCCGTCTATCGGCTGTTTGACAGAGATGGAAGTAATGTTAATGAGGCGTCCCCACTTCTGCTCGCGCATCGCGGGCACGACCAGCCGCGCCAGCCTGATTGCCGAAAGAGCATTCAGCTCGAACGCGCGCCGGTACATTTCCAGATCGGTCTCGCCGAAAGTGGAAGCGGGCGAGCCGCCTGCGTTAGTGACACAGATGTCAACGCGTCCAGCCGTCTCACGCGCGGCGTTGACAAATTTTTCGGCGTCTTCATCGCTCGTCACATCTGCTTGCAATGCTGAGACCTCCGCGCCCGTCTCGGCATGAATTTTTTCGGCGGCTTCGCTCGCACGTTCCAGATCACGCGAGCAGAGAAAGACGCGCGCTCCTTCACGCGCCAACTCGCGCGCCGCAGCAAACCCAATCCCGCGACTCGCCGCAGCGACGATTGCCACGCGGTCGCGTAATCCTAAATCCATCTTTTCACCTCTCCCTTATAAATCTCTCGTGATTGAAAAACAGTTTCACGCAAAGGCGCAAAGGAAAACCAGAAGGCGCAAAGAAAGCTCTACTACTTTGCGTCTTGTCTCTTCATCTTTGCGCCTTTGCGTGAAACCGCTTTTTTCATTGCAGCATGTTCTGATTGTATCAACGAATCTTTGGGTCAACGAAAACATTTTCTTTGTCCCACCATCTCTGCGTCAGAAACCAGAGCGCGGCAGGCAAGAGAAAAAGCAGCCCGATACCAATAGTCACGGCGCGCGGCGAGTAGCCGTAGCGGTCTAGCAATTCGCCCGTCGCGTAATTCGATGCCGCCATCGTCAGCGTCAACAGCGTCAGCTCCGCCGCAAAGACGCGCCCGCGAAACCCATCTTCCACTGCCTTCTGCAAGAGGATAGTCGAATTGACCCACAAAATACTTCCGCCCGCGTGCGCGATGAGCAGTACGGCGAGCGCGAGCGCGAAATTTGTCGCCGCTCCGAAAGCGATGTAGAAAACGCCGCCCAATAGAAACGCGTAGCCGATGGCCTTTTGCATCCCGGCCTGCGTCTCGCTTGTAAAGCGGCGCATGGCGATTGGGCCAATCGCTGTGCCGATGCCGCGCGCGGCGTACAGCACGCCGATGCCCGTCGCTCCGTTGCCACCAACGGGAAAAATCCTTTCGCCAAAGACCGCCAGCAGCGCAAGGATACCGCCGCCCAAGCCCCATGCGGGCTTGACCAGCAAGAGCGCAAGCACGCGCGGGCGTCGCTTGACGTAACGCACGCCTTCAATGGTGTCCGTGATGCCGAGCGCCCTGCTCACGGTCAGCTTCTCTTTCACACGCGGCGGGCGTTCCGGCAAATGCACGCTGGCGATGAGAACTGCCGATAACAGGTACGTCAATGAATCCAGCACAAAGGCCGCGTTGGTTCCGAAAGCTCCGGTGATGACGCCGCCGACGGCTGCTCCTAAAGTCAGCATCGCAGACCACGTCGCAGAAGTAATCGCGTTGGCCGCGACCAACTCGCGGTCTGTCACGACGGATGGAATCGCAGCCGTCCGCGCAGGCTCGAAGAAGCTTGAGCAGACCAGTTGCAGCACCGT
>JACMLC010000416.1 GCA_014379795.1 Pyrinomonadaceae bacterium | reverse complement strand
CCGACCAACTTGTAGCACTCGTCAATCGGCACAAGATAGTATTCCCCTCCCCCTCCGACACGATTGACGAGCAAGGCTTCCACGTCCGGCTCCATGTCTCGCAGCACGGGATTGTCCTCGACAACTTCATTCCATGAATCCAGTGAGAGCAGCGATTCGGTCGGGCCTGCCGGACTCGGATAGAGCGCCAAGACTTTGTTGTCCGGCGTGCTATGGAAGAAGAAGGCCAGTTGAATCGGAATCATCAAGCTGTCCCATTGCCCGTCCGTCAAGCGAAAGTCCGGCAGGGCGCGGATGCGGCGCGGGACGCGCTTAAATTTCAAGGTCTCGTTCTGGCCGCTGAACAGGATTGCGCAAGGCTCACAGGCGCAGACCAGTTGCCTGCTCTGAGGCTCGACGAGGTGTTGATGTTCGGCTGCCAACTCTGCGCTACACATCTCGCACCGCTCGACCGACGGCGATCTCCCGCGAACGAATTGGCGGAGCGTGGCAAACGCGCGATTTTGTCCTGCTGACCGTGTGGAACTCATCGTTGTCCCCGCGATTGACTCAAATCAGACTTCAAGCGCCTATGTCCTGCGTGCCGCAAGCAACGCCTCGCCCGCCGTCCAGATGGCCGCGCCGAGCAGCATGATGTCTTTTGCTAAGAACTGCCCCGGCATCGGCGAGGGGAAGGGGAAACCGTAGCCCGGTTGCCACACGCCCGGCGTCGTCAGGACAAACGTCAACGTGAGCAGAAACATAATGATCGCGCCGATACTGCCGAGGGCCGAGATTTTTGGCGCGACAGGCCGTGTAGCGATCATTAAACCGAGGATAATCTCGACGACGCCGATCAGCATCGAAGCTCCGCGCACGCTCATCACGCTGTACATCCACGAAAACAGAGGGCTGTTAGCGACTAGCGGCTGAATGCCCTCGGCCTCGTAAGCGGTAAACTTCAACGCTCCGACCCACAGCAAGATAATGACCAAGCCATAGCGAATGATCTTCGCGCCGACGCTTTCCAGCGTTCGACCCCAATCGGATGTTCCTGCGTAGTCTATATGTTCAGAGGTTGCCATCTTGAGTTCTCTCACTACCGCATCCCGGCTCAACGCCGTGAAGAAAGAGGAGCAATCTTCGTCCGGCATTTAGCCGGGCGCACTTTCAAACTCAAACAAAAGGGGCGTTCGCGCACTTTCATGCCGGAGGCATGTCCGGCATCTGTGGGTCTATTGGCTCTTCAGCTTCAGGATTGATGCTTGTGGAATCTCTCGCCGTCGAACCTCCTGCGGGACGATCCGCTTGCGTATGTTCATGATCGAAGCGACCGGGTTCTTTTCCCTCTGTCGAAGATTTCTCTTCGCCCTTGCCAGTGCCCCAATCATGCGAGGGCGATTCGCTCTTAGCATCATGTTCCTTATCCATTTCGTCCATCGTTCAATCCTCCTCAAATTACATGGTCGTCCCGGTAAAAATTAACTTGTTCCCAGATGAGGCAGCGCCACCCTTGCGCGGCCTTGCTCCATCAAGAGCGGGAAAGGCTCAAGTTGCAGTCCCGGCTGATCGAGTCCGCGCCCTGCCCCCGCGCAATCGTAACGCTCTTTGCAGGCGGGGCAAACAATGCTGTTCGCCTCAAGATAAGCCTCTTGTAGTGTCTGGCCGCATCCGGGACAGTCGTTGCTGTAGGCGTAGAACGTTTCGTCCAGGCGGCAGAAAAGAAGCGTGCGCCCCGACACCGCGATTGTCTGCACAGAGCCTTGAGCGAGAGCCGTCAGGCCGCTCACGTCCTGCCATCCATGCCCGTTGCCGTTCGGCTGATGCGGAGCGTCTTCTTCTCTGTGTAATCTCCCCAAAGTAACCGAGCCTGATGGAGCGGGCGGCTCCAACACTCCTTCGGCCTCAATCGCTATGACATCGGGCGCTGCTTCGTAGATGGCCTCTTCGATTGCAAGCTTTAGTGTCATGGACGAAGAGGGACAGCTTTTACAGCTTCCCTGCATCCGCAAGCGGACGACGCCCTCTTCGATGCCAAGCACTTCCACGTTGCCGCCGTGCGATTGCAGGTAGGGTCGTACTTTGACCAGCGCCTCCGCCACGCGTGTCTCAAGAGGGACAGGATGCAGCCCGTACAGCAGCAGCAATCCCCGAACCATCTCATCCTGCGCGAAGCCGTCAATGAGAGCCTCGCCCGCCGCTCCTGTTTCCGCAGCCATTTCCATCATGCGGTCTATACCTGCGGCGTTGAGTTCCATCAGCGATTGGAGAAGCTCGACGCCGGTCGCACGCGCGTCCGGGTCGGGCATCGCCTCGATCTTGCGGACGAGTTCTTCAATCCGCTGAATTAGTTGTTGAGATTCCATAAGAAAGTCATAAGTGATAAGTGATAAGTGATGAGTGAAAGACAAAAGCTGTTTCTTATCACTTATCACTCATCACTTATCACTACTATTATTGTTTCATTGCGCCGAACATCGGCGAGTGGCGCGTCTCCAAGACCTTGCCGTTGCCAAGATACATGTGGACGCCGCAGGGCAAGCACGGGTCGAAGCTGCGCACGGTACGCATGATGTCTATGCCCTTAAAGTTCTCCTGCCCGTTCTCTTCAAAGAGCGGAGTGTTTTGCACAGCGTCTTCGTAGGGACCGGGCGTGCCGTAGATGTCGCGCGGGTTGGCGTTCCACGGCGTCGGCGGGTACGGGTGATAGTTGGCGATCTTGCCGTCGCGAATCACCATGTGGTGCGAGAGTACGCCGCGCACTGCTTCGTGGAAACCGCAGCCGATAGCATTCTCAGGCACTTTGAATTCCGACCAAGTCTTAGTGCGTCCGGCGTGCAGCTCCGCGAGAGCCTGCTCCGCAAAGTGCAGAGCAGCAGCAGCCGCGTAGGCTTGGAAGTAAGTGCGTGCGCGGTCACGCTCGATGGTGTTACTCCATTTCGGAATCTTCCACTCGAACTCCACTTCAGGCTTCAGAGCCGTCTTCGGCAGATAAATCTTGACGCTGTGGCCTGTCGCTTTGATATAGCCGATGTCCACCTTGCCCGCAAGCGCAGTTGACCAGAGGCGCGCGATAGGCCCGCCGCCCGTGTCTAGCGCAAGGTATTTGCTGCCGCCGCCCTGCTCGCCTTCGTGATACCAGCGCGGCGACATGACCCATGTGTAGTT
>JACMLC010000415.1 GCA_014379795.1 Pyrinomonadaceae bacterium | reverse complement strand
TGGTTTTGGGTCATAGTTTTAACTTTGAGCCTTGCTCCCGTCTGCATTGCGCAGCCGAAGACTCCGGAAGTGGAATTAGCGGCGCGCATCGTCGCGGCGAAGACTGAAACCGAGCGCGCGGCTTTGCTGGAAGAGAAGAAAGATTTGGTGACGCCAAAGCTGGCGCGGGCATTGATGGCGCAGGCCGACCGGATCAAGTTTCGGGTCGGGCCGGGCGAATCCTTAACCATCTACGGCCTTGCTGAATCCATTGCGACGGGGGCGGGCGATAAGGCGTTGGCGGCTAATATCCTCAGCGGGATGAGCGATGCTTATCTCATTCAAAGCGATTACCCGAAAGCTATCGAATATGCCGAAAGGAGCTTGAAAGCAGGCGTAGAAGCCGGAGACAAGGCGGCGCAGGCGCGTGCGCTCGGCGTCAAGGCCAGCCCTATGTATCTGATGGGCGAACGCGACGCGGCGCTCGCGCTCTTTGAAAAGAGTTTAGTCCTGCGTCGTGAGCTTGGCGACAAGCCGGCGCTCGCACAAACGCTTGATCGGCTCGGCAACTTTTATATGGAGCAGGGCGAGTACAGCCGCGCGATGGAATACTATCAGGAGAGCCTGCGGCTGATTGAAGCGACACAGGACAAAAGGGGTCTGGCTTCATCTCTCAGTCACATCGGGCTGGTGCATTTCCATCAGGCCAACTACGAGCTGGCGTTGGATTTTTTGCAAAAGGGTCTGACGCTGAGCCGTGCGGCTGATGACAAAGAAGGTATCGGGCGCGGGCTGTTCAACATAGGTGTCATTTACAGCGCGATGGGGCAAACGGAACTGGGCCTGAAATATTATTTCGAGGTGCTTAAGATTGCCGAGGCCATCGGAGCCAGAGGCCCACAGGTGCAAATCCTGTCCAGTATCGGAAGCAATTACAGCGATCTGGGTCGGTATGACTTAGCGTTGGAGTATCTGAATAAAAGTCGTAAGTTGAGTGATGAGCTTTTCGACAAGGGACGAAGCACCGAAATTCTAAACGATCTTGCGACCGCCTACCTCGGGCGCAGGGAGTACGATAAGGCGCTGGAGATTGCCAATCAGGCCATCACACAAGCGCGCCAGCTTAATAACCTTGAAATGCTATGGAAGGCTCTTTACAAAGCCGGGCAGGCGCATCGCGCTCTCAACCAGCCGGAACCCGCGCGCGAGATGTTCGAGCAGGCCGTCAACATTATCGAGATGCTGAGGACGCAGGTCGCGGGCGGCGAGCAGGACTCGCAGCGTTTATTTCAGCAGAGAATTGAAACTTACTACGCGATGACTGAATTGCTGGTCTCGCAGAATAAGCTCGAAGAAGCTTTGACCTACGCCGAGCGCGCGAAGGGGCGCGTCTTGCTCGACGTGCTGCAAAGCGGCAGAACGAGCGTCAACAAATCCATGACCGCCGACGAGCAGGCGCGGGAAAGTAAACTGACACATGAGCTAACCGTTCTTAATTCTCAAATCACGAGGGCAAAGCAGCAGGGGCAGCCTGACGGGAAGCGGCTCGCAGAGCTTGAAGCGCGACTGCAAAAAGTGCGGTTCGACCACGATGCTTTTGAAAGCGGACTGTATGCCTCGCATCCCGAACTGAGGCTCAAGCGCGGGCTGGCGCGAACTATCAACGTCAAGCAAGCGGGCGAGATGTTGCCGGATGCCAAAGCCGCGCTCATCGAATATGCCGTCATGGATGAACGTACTTTTTTGTTCGTCATGACGAAGGGCGGCGCGGCTGGCGCAGACTTAAAAGTCTATCCGATTGACATCAAGCGCGCAGACCTTGCACAGAGCGTTGAGAGCTTTCGCCAGATGCTCGCCGAACGTGATCCCGGATTTAAGGAGCCTGCGAGAAAGCTTTATGACCTGCTGCTGGCTCCCGCACAGGCGCAGCTCAGCGGGCGCAATATGCTTATCATCGTGCCTGATGATGCGCTCTGGGAGTTGCCCTTTCAGGCATTGCAAACCGCCACGAACCGATATCTGCTTGAAGAGCGCGCGCTGTCTTACGCACCATCGCTATCCGTGCTTTACGAGATGGAGAAACAGCGCAAGCCGGGCGGCGGGTCGGCGAATAATGCAACGCTGCTGGCCTTTGGCAATCCCGCGTTCGGAGAAGCGGCTGCCGAGCGCACGAAGATTGTGCTCAGGAGCGGCGCAAAGCCAGTCCCTTTGCCCGAAGCTGAGAGAGAAGTCAAGTCACTGGCCGAGATGTACGGGAAGACGCGCAGCCGTGTTTATATCGGCGCGGAGGCGCGTGAGGAGCGCGCCAAAGCAGAGGCCGGAAACTATAAAATTCTGCACTTCGCCACGCACGGAGTTCTTAACAACTTAAGCCCTATGTACTCGCACCTGCTTTTGTCACAGGGCAGCGCGGGCGAGGACGGCCTGCTCGAAGCTTGGGAGATTATGAAATTAGACCTCAAGGCAGACCTCGTCGTGCTGTCCGCTTGCGAGACCGCGCGCGGGCGCGTCGGCGCGGGCGAAGGCATGATCGGCCTGACATGGGCTTTGTTCGTGGCGGGTAGCCCGGCGACTTTGGTCAGCCAGTGGAAAGTAGATTCGGCGGCGACCAAACAGTTGATGCTCGACTTTCATCGCAACCTCAGAGCGGGCGGCTCGAAAGCCCGTGCAGCGAAAGCCGTCGCGCTCCAACAATCCGCGCTCAAGATGATGAAGTCGGGCGATTATAATCACCCGTTCAACTGGGCGGGCTTCATCATCGTCGGCGACAGCAGGTAAAAGAAAGTAAAAAGTAAAAAGGTAGAAGGAAGGCGGAAACCAATTTCATTAACTCAAGTTACGCAGGATTCTGCTTGAGCCGCGCAAGCGGCTCAGAGAAGGTAGCCAGACGTGCAACGTCTGGAACCTGCGAACAAATAACGATGGCGCGTTGGAGACGCGCGCAGAAGTATGCCGTCAGCACATACGAGCAAGTGGAGTCTGTAGAGTTACTGAAAGGGAGTTCTTCGCGCATCTTCAATGCGCGAAACTTGATGCTTGACGATCCCAGACGTTGCACGTCTGGCTACCTTCTGACGCGCGTCTGCCGACGCGGGCGCAGT
>JACMLC010000414.1 GCA_014379795.1 Pyrinomonadaceae bacterium | reverse complement strand
TGCTATGCCATCAGCGGCAGTCGGACCACGGATATCTGATGAGTCTCAGAATTCGGAAGTTTCACGCTTCGTCTCAAAACATTCATCCCTATCTATGTGCACAAGGAAGCACGACAGGGTACGTCTGTTTTGAGACGAAGCGGCGATCAGCCTAATTCGTCCATTCCTGGCTCGCAGTACTCTTACAGGCGGAGCGAGTTGATATGCACAGGTTGAATATCTCTCGGTGATTCTATTACTAGCCCTTCTATGGGGCATCTTTCAACAACATCATCGGCGGACACGCTGATATACAGATTTAAGGAGTAGAGTGATGAATCACGAACACAACATAGAACAGCTTGCCCACGGAGCTACGGCCTCAACCCTTACCCTTCTGTTTGACGGGCTGTTCTTCATTTGTTTCAACAAAGAGACTGATCCGGCAACTGAGTGCCAAGTTGGATTCGTAACCACCGCGCCCGATCACGAGATAAGTATAAACATTTTTGAGGCCGTTAACCTTGGTGAGGGCGAGATTGAGGAATCAAGATATTCGATAAATCTTAATACGTCTCGCGCCCGTCGCATAGGGCTGCTCGAATTGGATGTGCCCGGCGTAATGCCAAGCGTTACGCGAAAGGGGCACAGGATGTCGATTGACAGGCAACACCCCAATGATGAAAACAAGGAATTCTTCAAATGGATAATCGATTTGGAAAATAGTGATGAAATGCACACCACCCCGCTTACATTAATTCCAAACGTGCTGAAGCCGGTTTTGAAAATCACCACCGGCGAATTTTACACAGTTCGTGTGAGCCAAGAGGCCAGTGTTGACAACATCGGCACGGCGCGTAAATATGAGCGTATCCAGGGCAATACCAAGCACAAGGATTTTGGTGCAGTCGCTGAACTAATAGGGGTGAGAATAAACTCGTTGCCCCAAGACAAAGCGTTCTTAAAAGTTGGAGAGTTAATCCTTCCATTGGTCAGAAAGGCGGGAACTGGATGTATCGTTCACTTTAGGAATCGTCGCCCTGAATCTCATACAAAGGGAGAGGCTGAGCAGCCCCACGTAACACACTCCAGCGATTTCCCTCACTTCTACCATGCTTTCACTGTAAATCCCTTAGAGCGATTTGATTTCATGGCCAAAAAGATTAAGCCAGACGCCTTCCCGCCAGCTGTTTGTTACAGCAGTACCGGTAGTAAAACACCACGTATTATTGAGGAGTAAAGAAATTGCGAGGTTTAGTCCCTTCGGAAAATTTTATTATATGCGCGAAAACTACCGTTTTTTTGCACCTTATGCGCGAAAACTTTTTCACTTTATGCGCGAATAGCGCGCATAAGTTGTTGATTCTCCGTGAGCGGGTTTTTCACTTTATGCGCGAACCTACAAATATCTGGGATTCGGTGCGGGGACGGATTTCGAGCGCAAGATTGTCGCTAAAGTTCACGCGCCGGAGCTGCTTCGCAAAGAGTTGATGAAGCCTTCATGGAAGGGAAACCATCTGGTCTTCTCTTTCACTTCCGACCCGTACCTGCCGCTCGAAACGCATTATCGTTTGACGCAAAAATGTCTGGAAGTCTGTCTTGAATTTCGCCAGCCCGTGAGCCTCGTTACCAAGTCCGCGCTGGTGCGTCGTGATAAAGACTTGCTCGCGGAGTTGGCACGCGAGGCGGAGTGTTCCGTCAACTTCACGATTCCTTTCAGAGATCACTTGACGGCGAGAGCTGTAGAGCCGTTTGCGCCCTCGCCCGATGCGCGCTTTGCCGCGATGAAAGAACTGGCCGAAGCGGGCATCCGCGTTGGCATAGGCATCGCTCCGGTGATACCCGGCCTCAATGATTCACACATCCCGGAGCTTCTCAAACGCGCGCACGAGTGCGGAGCGCGCACGGCATGGATGACTATGCTGCGCCTGCCGGGAAGCGTCGCGACGTATTTCGAGGCGCGCTTGCGCGAGCGTTTGCCGACCAAAGCGGAGCGCGTTCTTCATCACATCAGGGAAGAGAGAAACGGGCGGCTTAATAACAGCGAGTTCGGCTCGCGCATGAAGGGGACGAGCGAGCAGTGGCGCGTCATCGAGCAGGTATTCAAGCTCCATTGCCGCAAGCTGGGGTTTAATAGCGAGAGGTATGCGGCGGAAAAGCGGCAAACCTTTCGGCGCCCGAATGCTCAAAGCAGTTTGTTCGATTGAATGCGAAAGAGAATTGCTTTTATTCTTCCGGCAGGAGTTGTCCCATCAACTCGTCGAGCCAGTTGAAATCTATGGGCTTGGTGATGTAGGCGTTGCATCCTGCGGCCAAGGCGTTGGCGCGAAATTGCGATTCGTGGTGGGCTGTGACGGCGACAATCGGCACGTCCTTCATCTGCGGGTCTTGACGAATGCGCCTCGTCGCGGCCAAGCCGTCGAGGACGGGCAAGCTTAAATCCATCAGGATAATGTTGGGGCAGGTGCGCCACGCGACTTCGATGGCTTCTTCGCCGTTGGCCGCTTCGTCCACGCGATAACCAAACTCTTCCAGCGCGAATCTCATCGCCAGACGAATGTCTTCATCATCTTCTACGACCAGCACCGTGAGACCTGTAGCCCTGCGCTCGCTCATCGAACGTTACCGCCTTTACTGTCCTTCAGATTGCTGCGCGTGGATGAGCCTGCGCAGGCGATCCGCGAACAGTACGTCTATCTTCTGCGGCTCGATGACCGCCGTCACCTCTCCCATCCCGTAAGTCTGGTGCATCATCGTCTGGCCGGGACGATAGGTGCGCGTGCGATCATACGGCGCGGCGGTCTGTTCTGTCGCGCGCGTGCCGCTCAGGCGCGTCTTGCTTTTGAAGGAGCTGCGCGTGCCGCACTTCGGGCAATCCACGCGCGAAACCTGACCGCGCTTGGTGATGGTCGCGACGACGTGGCCGCGCTCTTCATTGCAGACGGCGCATAACTTTTCGACGCGATCCCCAACTTTATATTCCTGCTGCTGCTCTGCCATCGCCTGTTGCTCTCCTTCGTGTGGGAAGCCAAGCTCACGTTGCCGCTTATGACATGAAACGCCCCTGGCTTGGAATCATATTCGGCCAGGGGCGATTTGAGAAAAAAGAGTCGCCGGGCGTCTCCGATAGAGCTAGCTTACCAGCGAGGCGTGCGGTCGTTGCGACCACCGCCGCCGCCAAAGTCGCGTCCGCCGCCACCACCG
>JACMLC010000413.1 GCA_014379795.1 Pyrinomonadaceae bacterium | reverse complement strand
GAACGGCGCGACCTGTCCGCCGGTCACGCCCTTCCTATGTGTCTCCTGCCGCAGGTGAATCTGGAATCTGCTAGAGCCGCTGGCAATTCCACTTCGTAATTTTTTAAGGACGCGTTACTTTCACGACCCTAAATTTTAAAGGCTCAAGAGTTCCATCGTCCACACATATTATTTCTTTGATGGTAACAATATCTGGTTGGACAAACTCGAAACAAAAGCCTCCTTCATTGATGTATGAGTCAACGTCGCCCTGAAAGGTCGCCGGGATCGACAAACTAAACATTCCCTTTCGATCCGTCACTGCTTGTGCAACTATCGAATTATCTTTCTTGCTGGTCAGCTTTACTGGAACACCGGCTATGCTCTTTCCTTTGGCCTTTGCAACCACTTTCCATTTAGTCGTTTTTCCAGCGACTAAGACAAGCGCAGTCAGATTCCCCTTTTTGTCCTTCTGAATAAGTCTTCCGTTCCGGGCCAATTCTTCGCACTCCGTGGTGTCATAAACCGTCCCTCCGCTGCTTAACACTGAGCACGGCCCCGTGGGATTTCCACCTTGTTTTTCTGTTTGGCCTTTCTGGGCTTGGGATGAGATACACAACGCGGTCAAGAGCATAATCAACGACGCAAGAACCCTTTTCATTAAAGTCATTTCAACCTCCTCTAAGAAGTGGGCTTGCTGAGGTGGTAGGTGCAGTGCAGGTCTTCGGCAGCAAACCATTACGCCGAAGGGCCAACCTAAAACGCGTTCGGCCTTGCTATGATCGGGCGCAGATTAGCATCGGCTCGCTGAATCTGCAAGAATGGCAGAGTGACCCAGCAACCCAACGAAAAATTTAAAGAGCATTTCGCGGAATAGCTTACCGATTAGAATTTTCTTAACGATACAAGGAAGCAAAAGCTTCTCCCGTATTGGTTGGTGGAACCCCCAAGCCCTTTTTGGCCTTTGGGGGTTTCGGACTTTCAGGGGGAGGTTAAACAAGGTTGGCACGCGAAGGAGATGCAACGGGATGGACGCCCTCTCGAAAAGCATTCTTTTATTCACTCTTAACTGGCTCGACGCACAGTTGACGATTATCTGGGTTCGCACCAACGTGGCGACAGAAGGCAATGGCCTGATGGCACGCCTCTTGGATATGGGCAACGGGCCGTTCCTCATCACCAAGCTGGCTATCGGAGCTTTCACGGCTTACATGCTTTATCGCTGCTCGCATCTGAAGCTGGCGCGGCGCGGCATGTCGCTGGTTTTGGGCATCTACCTGTGCTTGATGGTCGTGCATGCGACGACCGGAATGCACGCGCTCGGCTGGCAAATCACAGACGCCGCCACAGCCTATCTCGGCGCGATGCCGAATCTGCTACTCATCCTTCAACCCTGAGTTATTAAAGGGACAACGGATTACGGCGCAGGATGACCACCGAAGAACCTCAAGTCCGCCCTGCATCGCTGTCTATTAGACGCCCAAATCGCAGCCCCCTCTAAATCGTCAGCTTCTTCCTGCCACACGCGCTTTTGTGCCCAAAGGATTCACAGCTCATAGCCCATTGGGGGTTATTACCGGATGTTCGCTTCTGAACTATCGCCCTCTCGCCCGGCTGCCTGATTCAGCGTTACAAGGCAAACACCTTTTCATTGTTACGACGAGTATGTTAGAAATTCACCTGATTCGACCACGCTCTTGCCGGAAGGAAGCTTTGAGAACATCAACCCCATCTTAATCATGGAGTTAAAGCCATGTCTGCATCAACCTCCTATAATTTCCCTTCTCACTCCATCAGAAACATCTTTGTCCGCTCTTTTTTTCTGCTCACCCTCGTGTTCTTAACCACAGTCACGCTACATGCGCAAAGCGATACGGATTCGAAGCGCGATCTGGCCGAAAAACTGCGACAGGAAGCCTCTCAACTCTACACGCAACAGACGGAGACTGCCTTGCGCGAAGCTCTCAGTAAGTATGAAGCAGCGCTGTCCATCTATCGTACCCTCGATGATCGGTTCAAGGCCGCAGCGACGCTCAATGACATCGGGCTGATTCATGTAGCCTTGAATAATAAAGAGACGGCCTTCGTGTACTTCGCGCAAGCGCTGCAAATCTATCGCGCCGCCGATAACAAGGAAGGCGAAAGCTTGTCCATACAGCACCTTTTCAATCTCTATTCCTCGCTTGATAACCGCGAGAAACTACGCGTTATGGAAATGCTCACGCAGATGCGTAAGCTTATCAACGTAGTGGGGAATCGCGCCTTAGAGATTTATCTCACTATCGGCATTGGCTATATTCATTTTGAGCTGGGCGATTATCAAAAGGCGCTGGACTTCTACAATCAAGCGCTACCCTTGATCGAGACGCAGGGCAACGCGACTGAGCGCGCCTATGCGCTCAATCTCATCGCGATCATCTATGGCAGTATCGGCGAGCGCCAGAAAGAACTTGATTTTTATAATCAGGCCATCCCCCTTTTTCGCTTGACGGGCAACCGCATTGGAGAAGGCTTTGCGCTCGGACACATCGGCGAGATTTACAGTGATCTGGGCGAGTTAGCCAAAGCTCTCGAATACTACGAACAAGCGCTTCCCCTCTTACGCGATCTCAAAGACGGCGAGCCTAATACGCTGATCTCCATCGGAGACATCTACTTTTCAAAGGCTGAGTATGCTAAGGCGTTTGATCATTATCAGCGGGCGCTGCTGCTGGGGCGTGCCGCTAAATTTCAGCACGTAGAGTCTGCCGCCCTTATCAGCATCGGGTTTACTCATCTTGACCTCAACGAGCCGCAGAAGGCTCTGGAATCATTTACTCAAGCACTCGCTCTGAAAAAGTCTATCGGTAGTCCGGAAGGTCAAGCGTTCAGCCTTTATGGAATGGCAGTGGCTCACCGTGACTCCGGCGATCTGAATGAAGCATTGACCAACATCGAAGCAGCGCTCTCTA
Source organism: Pyrinomonadaceae bacterium (assembly GCA_014379795.1). Classification (GTDB taxonomy): domain Bacteria; phylum Acidobacteriota; class Blastocatellia; order Pyrinomonadales; family Pyrinomonadaceae; genus JACMLC01. The sequence goes on along the minus strand of JACMLC010000413.1, from coordinate 2,982 downwards.
TTATCGAAGGTGCGCGCGCGAAGATTGCCAGTCAGGAACTACGCAGCACTTATTTCGCTCGAACTCAGCACTGGTACGAATTTTATGTTGATCTGTTGATGCATTTGCACACTCAACATCCGACCGCCGGATACAATGCGGCGGCCTTGCAAGCCAACGAACGCAGTCGCGCCCGATCGTTGCTAGAAATGCTGGTCGAAGCGCGCGCAGATATTCGTCAAGGAGTCGAGCCGCGCTTGCTTGAACAGGAACGCTCTCTTCAACAACGGCTCAACGGGAGGGCACGACAGCAGGCCGCTCTGTTGAACGAAACCCATACGGAAGAGCAGTCACGGGCGGTGGCTAAAGAGATTGGAACATTAACGACCCAACTACAACAGGTCGAGGCGCAGATCCGGCAATCTAGCCCGCGCTATGCCGCGCTAACCCAACCGCAGCCGCTTAGCCTGCGAGAGATCCAACCAGAGGTTCTTGATAAAGACACAATCCTCTTGGAATACTCGCTCGGAGCTGCGCGCAGCTACCTTTGGGTCGTGACGCAGGATTCAATCCAAAGTTACGTGCTGCCAAAGCGTGCTCAGATAGAAGATGCGGCGCGGCAGGTTTATAAGTTTTTGAGCAAGCCAAATCGCGATAAGCAAAGTCTTGAAGGGAAACCGGGAGTGCTGGACCAAGAGCAGTCAGACCAAATGGCGCCAACGGATTCATCCGCAGCGCGCTTATCGCAGATGATTCTCGCGCCCGTCGCCGCACAGCTTGGCAAACAGCGTCTGCTGATTGTGGCTGATGGAGCGTTGCAGTTCATCCCCTTTGCAGCCTTGCCTTCTCCTGCCGCGAAGAATAGTACTGCCGCCTACAGACCGCTGATTCTTGATCACGAAATCGTCACCTTGCCTTCGGCTTCGACGCTGGCCGTCTTACGCCGCGAAGTCAAAGGCCGTCGCCCGGCGCCCAAAACTTTTGCGGTCTTGGCCGATCCGGTTTTTGACCGCGCCGACGAGCGTTTGAAGAATATCGCTGGTAAGGCTGCGCCAAGTTCTCCGGGCACGGATGCCAACGCACAGGCGCAACCTGACGCAAGTAAGAAGGCGTCGGCATTAAGAGATTTCGACCGGACGGTCATACAGTCCGCGCAAGATTCCGACGTGGAAAGAGCAGGCTTGGCTATTCCCAGACTGCCCGGCACACGGCGCGAAGCCGAGCAGATACTAAAGCTGGTTCCTGCCACCGAGCGCAAACAAGCCTTCGGTTTTTCGGCTGACCGCAAGGCGGCCACCGACCCGGCCTTGGGACAATATCGTTACATACACTTTGCCACACACGGGTTGCTGGACAGTCAACACCCGGAACTGTCTGGCATCCTCTTCTCGATGTTCGATGACAAGGGAGAGCCGCAGGACGGATTCTTGCGTGCGCATGAAATTTTTAATTTGAAACTGCCTGCCGAATTGGTCGTGCTTTCGGCCTGCCAGACCGGCTTGGGCAAAGAGGTCAAGGGCGAGGGACTGGTCGGATTGACGCGCGGATTCATGTACGCGGGCGCGCCGCGAGTCGTGGTCAGCTTATGGAACGTGAGCGATCAGGGAACCGCCGAATTGATGACCCGCTTTTATCAAGCCATGCTGAAGCAGGGGATGAGACCGGCGCAAGCCTTACAGGCCGCACAGAAAGCGATGGTGCGCGACGGGCGTTTTACCTCTCCTTATTACTGGGCTGCCTTCACCCTGCAAGGTGAATGGAGGTAACGGGTCGCTTGCGCGAGGCGGAGACGCTTGCGCACATGGCATCGAACGGTATAGCCTCTCTGAAAATAGAAAAGCTGAAGACTCCCCGCTTCAATCCATATTCAGAGGCTTTCTTTTCCAGATGCCGGAACCGTCGCTCAATCTTATCTCTGTCCTGACTCTGCTCGGAGCGGCGCAGGCCTTCCTGTTCGCGTGCGCGCTGATAGGCATCAAGCGCGGGAACGCGGTTGCGAATCGCTTGCTGGCGGCGTTGCTGCTGGTGATTTCGGTGATCCTCGTCTGGAATATTCTCTTAAACACCAGATACCTGTTGCAGTACCCGCATCTGGCGCAGCTACACGTCCCGCTGCAATTCTTGATCGCGCCGCTTTGCTTTCTGTATATCAAATCGCTGCTGGCAAAGAGCCAAAAGCTTGGCAGGAAATATCTACTGCACTTTATCCCGGCGAGCATCTGTTTGCTGTACCTGTTGCCTTTTTATTTTCAGAGCAGTGCGTACAAGCTTGAATTTTTAACGGCAGCTATCCAGAGCTATCCGCGAGAGTGGTATGTGAGGACGCTGCTTGTCTTGCTGCAAGGCTCTCTGTACATGATTCCGATTTTGTCTCTGGGCCTACAGCGGCGCGGGCGCGCACAAGCTGAACCGGCGGCAGTGGATAAGAGCAATCTTTACTGGGTACGCATCTGGACCGGAATCTTTCTGGCCATCTGGATAGCTTCGATTGTGCGCTTCGTTTTCGATTACAGCGTGCAGACGAATCTGGTCATCCCGCTTCTCTTCTCGGTCTTTATTTACACGGCTGTCTACGTCAAGCTGCGGCGGTCTTCTGAGGTCGTTACCGAAAAAATCGAGGACCGCATCCCCGTCAAGCGATATGAGAAATCCACGCTCACGCAGGAAAGAGCAGAGCGCAGCCTGAGCCGCTTGCGCGAAGTGATGCTCGCGGAAAAACCCTTTACGGACACCGAGCTGACCTTGCCAAAGCTGGCCGAGCGGATGGGGATTTCCGCGCACCACCTATCACAGATTATCAACGAGCGGCTCAATCAAAATTTCTTTGACTTTATCAACGCGCATCGCATCGAAGAGGCCAAGCGGCGGCTCCTTGATCCGAAAAAGAAACATCTCTCGATTCTGGGGATTGCCGAAGAGGTCGGTTTCAACTCCAAATCCACCTTTAACGCCGCTTTCAAAAAGCACACAGGGATGACGCCCTCCGAGTGGAGAAAATCGTCT
>JACMLC010000412.1 GCA_014379795.1 Pyrinomonadaceae bacterium | reverse complement strand
CGGTCAGACCTGGCGGTCTTCAGACCCGAGACGGGGACGTGGTACGTCAAGCTGAGCACGAATGGGACAGTCAATTCCAGAGCGCACGGCACGAGCCTTGATGTCTTAACGCCGGGAGATTATGACGGGGACGGCAAGACCGACCATGCGGTGTGGGAGAACGCGACCGGCAACTGGAATATCCTGCGCAGCGGGACGGGCGCATTGAGCGGGCAGCAGTGGGGGATCAACGGAGACATCCCCGCTCCTTCTGCTTACATTCCGTAACCTGTACAGACAACCAAGTCTGACATTAACCAACAGAGGCCGCAGCCAAGATTCAATCTTCGCTGCGGCCTCTCTGCTAATGGCAGAAACCCGACCGTGAGGGAGGGTGATTTTATTACGGTTCACGATTGAGTGCGATGAACTGCATACCCTCCCTGACGGTCGGGTTTCTGCCGTTGAATTACCCGAAGAAAACTTCCGCCACGCGGAAAATCTCTTCATCTAGTTTTTTGAGATGGCCGACGGCCTCTGCGAGCGGCACGCTGGTGATGCGATTGCCTTGCACTGCGGCCATGCGTCCCCACTCCCGCGCCTGTGTCATCTCGTATGCCTTGATGCCGAGCCTTGTTGCCAGCACACGGTCAAAAGGCGTCGGTGAGCCGCCGCGTTGCACATAGCCCAGCTTCGTCACGCGCGCTTCAAGACCAGTGCGCCCCTCTATCTCCTGCGCCAGAATGTTGCCGATGCCGCCCAACTGTTCGTGCTTGTAAATCTGTGTGTTCTGCTCCGCGTTCAAAAAATCTTCTTCGGCGTGCGGGTGTGCATCTTCCGCGACCACGATGATGGAAAAGGTGCGACCCTGCGCCTGTCGCTTCAGCAGTAGATCGCAGACCTTTGACAGTTTGAAAGGATGTTCCGGCACCAGCACGACATCCGCCCCGCCCGCGATCCCGCCATAAGCCGCGATCCATCCGGTGTGCCTGCCCATCACTTCGATAATCATCACGCGGTGATGCGATTCGGCGGTCGAGTGCAGGCGGTCAACCGCATCCGTCACGATTGTCACGGCTGTGTCAAAACCGAAAGTAAAGTCTGTGCCGCAGATGTCGTTATCAATCGTCTTTGGAATACAAACGACCGGCAACCCGCGCTCGCGCCAGAGATCGAGCGCGGCGGACAGAGTGCCTTCTCCGCCGACGACTATCAAAGCCCCTAAATTATATTTCTTCCAGTTAGCTTCGAGCTGTTCGAGCAGCGCTTGATCTTTAAAAGGATTGAGACGCGATGTGCCCAGGATTGTGCCGCCGCGCGGCAGGATCCCCGTCACGGAAAAGCGCGTCAGCGGCTCAATTTGATCTTCAATCAGGCCGCGCCAGCCGTTCTTGACGCCTAAAACCTCCGTGCCATCCATGCTTGCGCGCCTGACTACGGCACGGATGGCTGCGTTCAATCCCGGACAATCGCCGCCGCCGGTCAGGATGCCTATGCGTTCATTTATGCTCATTAGTGTTTGTGTTTAAGAGTGGGACAAAGCCGCTTGAGATAGAAGGTCTGCATCACGCTTGGAAGAGAAGCGTGACATGCAGTCGGGTCATCAAATTCTGCCGGGAGACGTAAAGTTTGCGTTTGCACTGTGACGCGTCCTATAATCGCGCGACCGAGAGCAGCCTGTCAAACAACATGCTTTTCCGCAGGCGCGGATTTGAATGAGCATTCTTAAAATGCTTTGGACGAGTTTCTATACAGACACCCGTAATGCCCTTGATCTTAAGCCTTGAGACAGCGACGCGGTCAGGCAGCATCGCATTGATGAACGGAGAAAAGGTCATCGCCTCTGTGACAGGCAACGCGCAGGATTCGCATTCCGCCACGCTCCTGCACCAGATCGAAATGCTGCTGGAAAAATCCGGCCTCAGCCTGCCTGACATAGATTTGTTTGCGACGGCCAGCGGCCCCGGCAGCTTTACCGGCCTGCGCATCGGACTCGCAACTGTTAAAGCCCTGTCCGCCACGCTCAATCGCCCGTGCATAGGGATTCCGACCCTGCAAGCCATAGCCTACGGCGCGGGAGCCTCTGACGCCACCTGCGCTCTGATTCCCGCAGGACGCGGCGAAGTGTTCGCACAGCTTTTTAAAGTCGCAGAGGACGGAAAAGTCTCAGAGCTTTCCGAAGCCACGCATCTGCCGCCAACAATCCTGCTTGACAGAATGAGCGACCGGCTCACGCTGTTGTGGGCTGGTCACGGCGCACGAGAGAATTCCGATTTGATATCAGAACGAGCGCGCGAGCTTAAAATAAATTTCTCTTCAAGCGAGCCAAACGGATGGACACTTGCGGCTGCGGATGATGCGCTGGCAGAACATGTTGCGCACCTTGCTCTGCAAGAGTCTGATAACGACGAAGCGCATCAACCGGAAAACTTACACGCCATCTACGTACGGCCTTCCGACGCGGAACTGAAGAAGTGATGTCGAAAGTCGAGCCTGCCAGAGAGTCTTTAAAAAATATCTTGCGCGTCGAGCGCATGACGGAGCACGACCTGCTCGAAGTGGTCGAGATAGAGGAAATGTGCGGCTTGAGCCGCTGGGGATGGGAAGCTTATCATGCGGAACTCCAGAGCGGGCACGCCGGATTGATGCTCGTCTTGCGTCGTCAACAGCCCGCTCCTGCGACCGCGCCCGACAAGCGTCTGGCAGGCTTTGTCGCCTCTCGCCTGATGGCGGATGAGCTGCATATCAACAACATTGCTGTGCGCCCGGCTTTCCGCAGGCAAGGGTTTGCGCATGTTCTCCTCGACAGGGTTTTGCAAGAAGGAGCCGTTGCCGGAGCGCGCGAGGCTCTGCTGGAAGTGAGGGCTTCAAACAAGGCCGCGCAGGCTCTCTATCAAAGACACGATTTCCGCGTTGCCGGAAGAAGAAGGAATTATTATGCGCAGCCTGCGGAAGATGCGCTCGTGATGCGCGCCACGCTCTAATCCAAAGCTTGCTCTCTTGCAGTAGTTTGAGCTAACATTTTTGACATGCGAAACAGCGACGGGCGAATTGGACTTTACTGTCGCCAACGATACAACACTAATTCAAGCATCTGAAAGGAGGCTTTCCCTGAAATGGAAACCACAAACATGGACAGCTTAAAGGAGCAACTGATGACGACCGACCCGGAGTTCCGCGAACTGGCGCGCGAGCACGGTCGTTATGAGGCGCGTCTCAGCGAATTGATAGCCCTTCCTTATCCCAGTGATGAGGAACAACTGGAAGAAATTACCTTGAAGAAAAAGAAGCTGGCCCTGAAAGATCAGATGCACTCGATCATGCTGCAACATCAAGGCGCAGGCGCAGACCATTAAAGGCTCTGGCCGCGTCCGTAGACAGCCGCGAATTCATAGCATAGCAATTAGCCGAACATGGGGGCGCAAGAGCGATTTGCCAGCGCCCCCGTTTTATTACCTGAGCCGGAAGTTTTAAGGAAAGCGAGCAGCTTGGCAAAAGACGGTTATCCCTACATCATCATCCCGCTTGTGCTGGCGCTCTTATGTTTCGCGCTGGGGTACGGGCTTCTTGCGAGAACCCCTTACGCGGCAATTCCTTTATTTCTGGTCGCGGCCTTGTTGTTATTGGTCGCAGGCTTCATGGCCTATTTCTTTCGCGACCCGCATCGTCAAGCTCCGGGCGATCCGAACATTGTCGTTTCTCCGGCAGATGGGCGCGTAACGCGTGTGGTTCCGCTCATGCCCGGCTCCGTTGATTCGCCGACAGTGGTTAGTATTTTTCTCTCTCCGCTGGACGTGCATATCAATCGCGCGCCCATCGCCGGAAAGATCACCGAGATGACTTATACCAAAGGTAAATTTCTGATGGCGACGAAAGAAGAATCCAGCCTTGTCAACGAACAGAATTCGCTGACCATTG
>JACMLC010000411.1 GCA_014379795.1 Pyrinomonadaceae bacterium | reverse complement strand
TTGAAGACCGCGCCGATTGTCGCTGCACAGGCGAGGATTCCGACGGCCAATCTGCGCCAACTGCGATTGCACCTGCAAAAGCAGTATGCGGACACGATAAATTTCGGCGCGATCTATCTGACGATCAACGGCGAGGCTGCCAACACCATCTGCGACAAGAGACGCGGCCTCAATGGATATGTCATCAACTGTGATCTTGAGAGCAAGCCGCGCTTTCGCCTGCGTCCCGGCAAAAATGTGATTGAGATTACGGCGACGAATAATCTGAAACGCTCTTACTACGCTTCTTATGTGCTGCTCGCGGGCGGCACGTCGGTTCCGGATGAGACGGTCGCGGGCGTCACGATTGAATCCGTAGCCGCCGGTTCGGGCGACGACCGCCAACCGCCGGACATTCAACTCACACTGCCGAAGGGGGCCGTGCGCCTGACCAAAGCGACGGATAAAGTGAGAGTGCAGGGCGTTGTGACGGACGAGTTGAGCCAGATTAATTCTGTCAACATTAATGGCTCTCCGGCCATGCTCGCTCCCGCTTCTGCGGGCGGTAAGTCGGGCGCGGCCAAAGCCTCCGGTGCATTTCGCGCGCAGGCCAATGCGCGCGCTTTCGAGGGGCTTGTCAGCGTCAATGCCGGATCTGTAATCGTTATCGAAGCGCAGGATCGCGCGGGCAATGTGACCAGACTGAATCTGCCCGTGCGCGGGCGCGAAGCTGCCGTCTCGTCACAGTTCAGCGGGCGCAAGTTCGCGGTCATCATCGGCGTCTCGCGTTATAAATTTCAGGATGGCGGCCTGCGCAATCTCGAATATGCGGACGCAGATGCGCGCTCTGTGCGCGACTTTCTGCAACGGAAAGAGGGCGGCGGATTTGCGCCGGACGATATTCTCTATCTTGAGAATGAAGCAGCGACGACCGTTGGCGTGCGCGATGCGCTGACGCGCTTTCTGCCCAAAGCGGGAGCCAATGACCTGATCTTTATTTTCGTCGCGGGGCACGGCGCGCCAGACCCTTATGCGCCGCAGAATCTTTACTTTCTGCTGCACGACTCGAAGGTCGCGGACATGCAGAAGACCGCGCTGCCTATGACTGAGCTGAAAGATTTTCTGGATAATCAAACGCGTGCGCAGAGAATCGTGGTCTTTATAGATGCCTGCCACAGCGCGGGCTTGAGCGGCGCGAAACTGGTCACAGGGCGCGGCCTTGAGCATACCGAAAATAATGTTTTCAACCTGTATGCCGCACGGCTCTTTACAGATACGGGCAGAGCCGTCCTGACCTCTTCGGACATCAACGAGATTTCGCAGGAGAGCCAGTCGTGGGGCGGCGGGCACGGCGTCTTCACCTGGGCATTGTTAGAAGGCTTAGGCGGCGAGGCCGACGGCAACAACGATCAACTGGTGACAGCCGGAGAACTGTTCGATTTCGTCAGCAACCGCGTCCGCATCGAAACAAACTTTAGCCAGAATCCGAAAGCCCTCGCGGGATTCAAAGACGACTTCGCCCTCGCCGTCGCGCGTAAATAATCGCCGCCGAGAGATAAGAAAGAAGTTGGGCGGCTTCGCCATTCAAGGCAGGGATTTTCTGAGTTGGATATAACTTGAACAATGATTGATCTACATCCTATAAAATTATCCGGTGATTGGCACGAAGGCTTTGCTTTGGATATTCACACTATTAGCAGTACGCTCATAGGTTATGACCAATATGGGCATGAAGTTTTTGATTCTCAAAGAAGTCCAATTGGAGAACTTCTATATAGATTAAAGTATAGGCGGGATAGGACAGTCCTAGATGAGATTACAGAAGCAGCCGCTAACTTCATAACAAATGAATGGAAGATTAGGATTGAGGCTGTTGTACCTGTTCCTCCCTCTAAAAGTAATAGAAGCCTTCAGCCGGTAATTGAGGTGGCAAAGGGTATAAGCACAAGATTGCAGATGCCTTATTCAGAAGCTATTGTAAAAGTTACAGATACACCTGAACTAAAGAATGTGTTTGATTATAAGAGAAGGCAGGAGCTATTGAGAGAAGCGTTCGGCATTAAAAATCTTGAATTGATAGGAAAGGACATACTGCTTTTTGATGATTTATTCAGGTCTGGGGCAACATTGAATGCTATCACCCGTGTCTTGTATGATTCTGGCATGGTGAATAGGATATATGCACTAACCCTGACAAAAACGAGGAGTAAGTCATGACGAAGGTTTTTATAAGTGGGTCTAGGGAAGTCTCAAAGCTAAACAAAGACCTAAAGACTCGAATAAATAATATCATCCAAAATGGATTTCTAATCCTCATCGGAGACGCAAATGGCGCAGATAAAGCCGTACAAAAATATCTAAGTGAACAGGATTACAGCAACGTTATTGTCTTCTGTATGAGGGGGCAGTGTAGAAACAACATCGGAAGCTGGAAGTCAAAGCGCGTTGAGGTAACAGAAGATAAGAAGGGCTTTGACTATTACTCTATTAAAGATCTAGAAATGGCAAAGGAAACAGATTATGGATTCCTGATTTGGGATGCTAAGAGTAAAGGTACGCTGAATAATGCCATCAATCTCCTGAAGCTGAATAAAAAGATTCTAATATATTTCTATCCAGACAAGAATTTTTATGTGATGGATGCCTTTGATCATTTGAAGCGTCTGCTTTCAAAGTGCGATAAAACTTCCTTAGAATTATTTGAAAAGAAGCTTCATATCTCAGAAATACTGGATGAGAGTAACGATGAGCAATCAACACTTGCATTTGCTTATGAAGATGCCCTCAGATAATCAGCGTCGCTCAACAAGTCATTCCACCTGACCACCCGATAGCTTTCTTCCCAAGATGCTTACTCGTGGTCAATGCTGAATGCCCTTCGCGGGCGACAGGTGAATTCCAGCGTTATGCCTCCTGATAACAAACGGGACAACCTTCAGCCATTCGCCGCGCCTTCAACGGTGGCTCAAGAGCCTTCCGTGTCTCCGCTCTCGCCTGCCTCGACCCTTCCAGACGCGGGCGAAGCCGTGTCGCATTCTCAAGGGTTAAAGGGAAAGGTCTTGGATGAGCGGTATCTGATTGAGAAAGAGCTGGGGCGCGGCGGCATCGGCGTGGTTTATCTGGCGCGTGACCGCAAGCTGGTGGATAAGTTTGTGGTGATTAAAGTGCTGCTTGAGAAATCGCTGCAAAATGAATGGGCTAAGAGAAAGTTCAAGCAGGAGAAAGAGGCTCTGGCGCGCGTGGATCATCCGGGCATCGTCGGCATTCTGGACGCAGGGGATTTGCCGGACGGCAAGCCTTACATCGTGATGCAATATGTGGACGGCGTCACGCTGCGCTCTGTGCTGAGGCCGGAAGGCATAGGGCTTGAGCGCGCGGCTTGCTTTATCAAACAGATCGGCGCGGCCTTGAGCGCGGCGCACGAGAAGGGAATCCTGCATCGCGATTTGAAGCCTGAGAACATCATGCTCCAACTGCTCAGCGGTGAAGAAGAGCAGGTCAAAATTATAGACTTCGGCGTCGCCAAAGTCAGAAACTCGAAGGTCGCTCCGAGCACTATTTTGAGCGAATCGCCGGGAACCGCGCTCTACATGTCGCCCGAACAGTTGCACGGCGAAAAGCTGACTCCGGCCCGCGACCTTTATGCGCTCGGCGTCATCGCCTACGAGATGGTTTCGGGGCGTCGCCCGTTCAATCCCGAAACCGCTTTTCAGTTATCCGAGATGCAGCGCGCGGGCGTGCAGATCAGGCCAAAGGATTTACGCCCCGCTCTGCCGGACGCTGCGGAGGCCATCATCCTGAAAGCTCTGTCGGTTGAACCGCGTGCGCGTTACCAGAACGCGCGTGAATTCGGCGACGCGTTAGAGGATGCCTTGATCGGCGACGGGGAAGCTTCGGCCTGCCAGATTTATCAAGAGTCTTCGACGCAAGGCATCCCCGACAACAGGCCACATAAATCAAACAAACGAGTTCCGCGAAAGCTGGTCGCCGCGCTTGGCCTCGCGCTCTTCCTCATCGTCGCAGGCATCGCAGGCGCAGTCATCTGGACCAGCTTGAAGGCTCAGACGGATATGCAGTCGCTTCAGTCTGCGCCGCGACAGCAGAGCGATGCAGAGCCTTCGCTGCCTGCCGCCAATCGCGCGCTGAGCTATTCGCTGACGGTGCAAAAGATGCGCGACGGCGAGCCTTTTCAAGAGCCTTTTGAATCATCCGGGCAGGAGATTTTTGAGAGCGGCTATAAGTTTCGCCTCAACGTCTCAAGCCCGCAGGCGGGTTA
>JACMLC010000410.1 GCA_014379795.1 Pyrinomonadaceae bacterium | reverse complement strand
GTTGGCGGTTGAAGCCTGAGAGGCTTCAAGAGTGCTCTGCGGCGCGCCTGTGTGAGTGATCAGAGTATCAGCGGCGGTATTGTGCGGCTGGATGGAAGCAGAGCGTTCGATCTCAGACGCGATCTCTAAATCCCTGCGCAGGCCGCGCAGGTCAACGAGCAGATCTTTGGCCGTCTGATACCGCTCATCACAATCTTTGCGCAGAGCTTTTCTGATGATTCGTTGCAGCTCAGAGGGAGCGTCCGGCACATAAGTAACAAGCGGCGGCGGGTCTGTTCTTAAGATCGAAGCTATCACATCGCTCGTCGTCCGGCTCTCAAACGGCGCGTGCCCCGTGACCATTTCATAAATGACAACACCCAAGCTCCAAATATCCGTTCGCGCATCAACCGGAAACCCGCGCGCCTGTTCAGGCGACATATAGCGCGCCGTGCCCATCACCATTCCCGGCTCCGTGTTGACCATCGCCTGCATCGGCGCTTGCGTCGGAGCTTCCGGGTCGGACGTGGACTGCGCGCCGGTTCGCTCCGTCAGCTTAGCCAGACCGAAGTCCAGGACCTTCACGTAGTCGTCTTCGCGCACCATGATATTTTCGGGCTTGATGTCGCGATGGACTATCCCTGCTGCGTGCGCGGCAGAGAGAGCGGCGGCCACCTGCGCAGACACGTCGAGCGCCTCTGTCAAACTCAACCCGCCGTGCTTCATGCGATGGCGCAGAGTGTGCCCGTTAATAAACTCTGTCGAGATAAAGTGCGCAGAGTCTTGCTGCCCGATTTCGTAGATGGTGATGATGTTGGGATGGTTGAGCGCGGAGGCGGCCTTCGCTTCCTGTATAAAGCGATTCATGCGCTGCTGGTCTGTGGCGACATCTGCGGGCAAAACCTTGAGCGCGACTGTGCGCTCTAGCTGCGTATCCTGCGCCAGATACACCACTCCCATACCCCCTGCGCCGAGGGGTGTGCGAATCTCATAGCGGCCAAACCGCGTGCCCTGGGGGATAGTCATAGCACAAACGCGAGACACGACTTCAGTTGCGGTTGCGACTTTGTAATACACAGTGAGTAAATGTCAAGAGTGAGCATGCAAGCCAGCGAGGGCTGAGCAGGCGGAAGCTCGCCAAGGTGGAATAGGATTTGTCGGCAGCATGACTTGCGCTCCGCTTAATCCTTGATGAGTGACGCTTCACTTTTGATGCAAAGAGTAAGCGGGAAGCGTCCAGTGTGGAACAACCATGCTTTTAAAAAGCGAAAAGCATCCGGCGTCTGATGTTACGACCGGATGCAATCGGATTTTTTGCGCTCTCGCTCTAACGCAGCATGGCGCGGATACCGACGAGCAAGAGATAAACGATAGCAATCACCACTGCCAATTTAATTAAAAAGACGGCTAAGCCAAATATTAGTTTGAAGATGCCGAGTGTGATTCCGGCGGCAGCAAACACCAGCGGAACGCCGACGACCAGCACGAACAGCGCGAGCAGGACAATGCCGACCACTCTCAATACGTCTTTTGTTTCTTTCATTTTCAAATTCCTCACGAAACCTTCTCATTTTAACCGTCATGAGCGAAGCATTCAAGACCCGTCGTTCATGACCCGCCACCCTATACGAAGTCGGTCGGGCGTGCGTTCCATCCAAGATTTCGGAAAGCTGCGAGGCCGCACCGGATTATGCTAAGCTCACACGGTAAGAATTAGCCACAGAGACACGGAGACACAGAGGAAAATGACAGGTATTTTTCTGTGTTTTTGAATCTTCTCTGTGCCTCTGTGTCTCTGTGGCAGATTTTGAATTTGGTTTTTTTAGTAGAGATATTTTCGCCCGTGTCGTATCGCAAGCCTAAAAGTCTTTTCGCGGAAGAGGAAGAACAGCCGGGCGTGACGGTCGTGAGCGCGCCGCTGGCCGAGCGGATGCGCCCGCGCGATCTCGCAGAGTTCGCGGGACAGCAACATCTTGTCGGCGAGGGACGCATCCTGCGACGCCTGATAGAAGGCGCAGGGACTTTGCCCTCGCTTATCCTGTGGGGCGCGCCCGGAACAGGTAAGACGACGCTCGCGCGTCTTCTGGCAGAGCGCAGCGGCGCGCGGTTTGTTCCGCTCTCGGCGGTCTTCTCAGGCGTCAAGGAGGCGCGAGCGGCCATCAGCGAAGCGCGCGAGATGCGGCGCAC